>DATBIJ010000038.1:0-15971 GCA_036557025.1 Thermoanaerobaculia bacterium
GGCCGGCGATCGCCCGGTGGGGGAGAGGGTTGCCCGTCGCCCTCGCCTCCTAGAAACGGCAACGCCGGGAGTTGCCTCCCGGCGTCTCAGTGTCTTGGTTGCGGGGGCGAGATTTGAACTCGCGACCTTTGGGTTATGAGCCCAACGAGCTACCAGGCTGCTCCACCCCGCGATCGAGGAGGCGAACCTTAACGGAACCCCGGTAGCGCGTCAAGCGCCGCCGCGCGGCGTTCAGGAGCGGGGTTTCTTCGTCGGCGTCGGCAGCGGGGTGGGCACCGGCGTGATGGCCGCCAGCGCCCCCTGCGGCTTGGTCAGGCTGCCCTCCGGGAAGAGCAGGACGAGGTCCCCGGGATCGACGAGGTTCAGCTCTTCGCGCGCGACCTTCTCGGCGGGAAAGGAATCCTTCTCGGACGCGGCGATCGAGGCGCGCAGGGCCTCCTGCTCCTTCGTCTTCTCGGCGATCTCGGCCTCGAGCCGGCGGATGTCGGCCCGGGCGCGGCGAAGCTCCAGCACGCGCGAATCCGACAGCAACAACAGCAACAGGGCGACGGCCGAGAGCGACAACGAGACCAGGAAGGCCTTGAGCGGCCGGGGGCCGCGGGCCGCGGCGGCGGTCGTCGTCATCGGGCGAAGGCCTCCCGGCCCGGGAAGACGGCGACAGACTCGAGCTCCTCTTCGATCGTCAGCAGCCGGTTGTACTTGGCGAGCCGCTCGCCTCGGCTGGCGGATCCGGTCTTGATGAGGCCCGCATTGACGGCGACGGCGAGGTCCGCGATCGAGTCGTCGGTCGTCTCGCCGGAGCGGTGGGACACGACCGCGCGGTAGCTCGAGGACTGCGCGAGACGCACGGCGTCGAGGGTCTCGGTGACGGTCCCAACCTGGTTGAGCTTCACGAGCAGGGCGTTGCCGACCCCGTCTTCGATGCCGCGGGCGAGGATCTCGGGGTTGGTCACGAAGACATCGTCGCCGACGAGGAGGATCTTGCCGCCCAGCTCCTTCGTCAGCGCGATCCAGCCCGGCCGGTCGCCCTCGGCGAGGCCGTCCTCGATCGACGCGATCGGGTAGTCGGCGACGAGGCCCTTCCAGTAAGCGACCATGGCGTCGGAGGAGAGCGTCTTCTTCTCCCCTTTCAACACGTACTTGCCGCCCTCGAAGTATTCGGATGCCGCCGGGTCCAGCGCGATGACGATGTCCTTGCCCGGCTTGTAGCCCGCCGCCTCGATGCCGGCCACGAGCAGGTCGAGGGCCTCGCGCGCGCTCGCGATGTCGGGCGCGAAGCCTCCCTCGTCGCCGACGCCGGTCGAGAGCCCCTTCTTCTTCAGGATGCCCTTCAACGCGTGGAAGACCTCCACGCCCGCGCGCAGGGCCTCGCGGAAGCTCGCGAAGGACACGGGCGCGACCATGAACTCCTGGTGATCGAGCGGGTTGTCGGCGTGCGCGCCGCCGTTGATCAGGTTCATCAGCGGAACGGGAAGCGTTCGCGCCGCGGAGCCGCCGAGGTAGCGGTAGAGCGGCAGGCCGCATCCCTCCGCCGCGGCACGCGCGACCGCGAGCGAGACGCCCAGGATCGCGTTGGCGCCCAGGCGTCCCTTGTTCGGCGTGCCGTCGAGCTCGATCAGAACGCGATCCACCAGCGCCTGATCCCGCGCGTCCGCGCCGGAGAGCGCCTCGGCGATCTCGCCGTTGACGTGGCCGACCGCCTTGAGGACGCCTTTGCCGACGTAGCGTTTCTTGTCTCCGTCGCGCAGCTCGAGGGCCTCCCGCGCGCCCGTCGACGCGCCCGAGGGCACGCCGGCGCGGCCGGAGGCGCCGCCGGAGAGCAGGACCTCCACTTCGACGGTCGGGTTCCCCCGGGAGTCGAGGATCTCCCGGCCGAGGACCCCTTCGATCGAAAAGCTCATTGAGCCGCCAGCTTTCGGACCTCGCTCGTCAGAACCGCGACATCGGCGTCCGACCGGGCTTCGATGTACAGCCGCGCCACGGGCTCGGTTCCGGATTCCCGGATCAGGATCCACGAACCATCATCGAAAATCAACTTCAGGCCGTCGATTTGGTTGACCGAGGCGACGCGCCGCCCCCCGACGGCGGAGGGAGGCGAGCGCTTGCGCTCGGCGAGCGCCGTCTTCGCTTTGGGCGTCAGCGCGAGATCGACGCGCGCCGTGCGGTAGGGACCGATCTCCTTTTCGAGATCCGCGGACAGCGCCGCCAGGGTCTTCCCGGTCGCGCCGAGCATTTCCGCCGTCATCAGATCCGCGAGGATGCCGTCCTTCTCGGGGACGTGGCCTTCGACGGTCAGCCCGGCGCTCTCCTCGCCGCCGAGCACGATCTTGCCCGCGAGCAGCAGCTCGCCGATGAACTTGAAGCCGACCGGCGTCTCGTAGAGCGGCACGCCGAACTTCTTTGCGAGCGCGTCGAGCGCGTGGGTCGTGGCGACGCTGCGGGCGACGCCACCCCGCCGGGCCCGGCGGCCGAGCAGGTCGTGCAGCAGCAGGGCCAGCACCCAGTTGGGCTGGACGTAGCGGCCCGCCTCGTCCAGCACGCCGAAGCGGTCCGCGTCGCCGTCCGTCGCGAGACCCAGCCGCGAGGACTGCCGCCGGACTTCCTCGGCGAGCTTCGCCAGCTCCTTCTCGCCGCATTGCGGCGACTGGCCGCCGAAGAGCGGGTCGCGCTCGGCGTGGAGCCGCGAGAGCCGCGCGCCGGAGCGC
Source organism: Thermoanaerobaculia bacterium (assembly GCA_036557025.1). Taxonomy (GTDB): domain Bacteria; phylum Acidobacteriota; class Thermoanaerobaculia; order UBA5066; family Gp7-AA6; genus DATBIJ01. The sequence continues at coordinate 2,706 of DATBIJ010000038.1, forward strand.
TCCAGGAACGCATCGAGGAATCCCGCGGAGGTGCCGTAGCGAAAATCGAGCGCGAGATGCGGGGCTCCCCGCCCGGCGTCCGCCGCGGAGACCTTGCGCGCGAGATCCTCCAGGTAGGGACCCGCGGGATCGAAGGACCGGATCTCGGCGGCCGCAGGCGCCGGGACCTCCGGAGTCGCCGCGACGAAGGCCTCGACCTTCCTGGTCAGCTCGGGCAGCGCGGGCGCGCCGTCGTGCGTCGAGAACTTGATGCCCAGGTACTGCGGCGGGTTGTGACTGGCGGTGAAGTTGATGCCCGCGGCCGCCTTTCGCCGGCGGATCTCGAAGGCCAGGACGGGCGTCGGGACGGGCCGGGAGGCGATCTCGCAGGAGAAGCCCTGCGCCGCGAGCACGCGCGCGGCGTCGGCGGCGAAGCGGTCCGCCATGAAGCGGGTGTCGTATCCCAGGAGCACGAGCCCCCCGCCGCGGCCCTCGGCGGAGAGCACGCTCCCGATCGCGGCCGTCACGCGCCGCGCGTTCTCGTAGGTGAACTCCTCCGCGATGACCGCCCGCCAGCCGGAGGTGCCGAAGCGAATGTCCGTCACGCCGTGTTTCCGTTCTCCGCGATTCGTTTCCCGTTTACGCTTCCCACGTGCGGTTCGCGCGAAACCTAACATGCGCCGGCCTGGCGCTCGGGCTGCTGGTGGCCTGCGGCCCCTCCGCCCTCGCGCCGTCGAGCGCGCGGCTTCGCATCGTGGCGCCGGACCTGTCCCGCCCCATCGTGGAGACGGTCCCCGCCATGGCCGAGCCGCAGGACCCCGTCCGGCAGGCGGTCTACTCGCGGATCAACGAGGACCGCATCGCCGCCGGTCTCTCGACCGTCGCCTGGGACGAGGGCGCCGCGCGCGTCGCCGACACCTTCACGCGAACGCAGGTCGCGGAGAAGACCCGCGGGCACTTCCTGATGGACGGGCTCCCGCCCTACGCACGGACCGCGCTTGCCGGAGTCTTCGGCGCGGGCGCGGAGAACTCGATCTCCTGGGTCAGCACCGCCGACGCGTTTCGCGAGCCGGCCGTGACGCTCGCCCTGGAGGGCCACGAGCGCATGATGGAGGAGAAGCCGCCCGACGACGGCCACCGCCGCACGATCCTGGATCCCGACGCGACGCACGTCGGCGTGGGGTGGTCCATGAGCGGCGGCCGTTTCCAGCTCGCGCAGGAGTTCCTCACGCGGCGCGTGGAGAGCCTCACGCTGGAGGGACGCGACGGCGCGGTCGTGCGCATCTCGGGCCGCACGCTTCCGGGCTGGAGCGTGCAGTTCGCGACGGCCGCCTGGGAGCCGCGCATCCGGCTGACGCGGGAGCAGGCGAGCGCGCGCAACTCCTACGGTTTCCCTTCTCCGGAGATCGCGCTCGTGCCCGAAGGGGTCTCCTCGACGGTCGCGATCTCGGGGGCGCCCGCGCACGACCGGCTGCGCCTCTACTCGCCCCGCGAGTTCGGCCTGCTCTTCTCCGCCGACCGTGCCGGCCTCTGGACGATCGTCTTCTACTTCAGCTCGACGACCTCCCTGCGGCCGACGCCGGGCGCCTGCGTGGTCCTGGAAGTCGCATGATCACGATCCTGCTGGTCGCGCCGGAGCCGGACCGGCTGGCCGGCCTGGCCGCGACGGACTCCTCTCGGGAGCTGCTCTTCGCGCCCAATGCCGAGGAGGCCGTCGAGAAGCTGGCCCGAAACCGCCGGATCGACGCCGTTCTGGTGATGCCCTTTGAGGGAGCGGCGGTGGCCGTCGCGGCGATCCGCGAGGAGCTGACCCCGCCTCCTCCCCTCTTCGCCCCGGCATCCGCGGGCCTCGTCGCGATCGGGGTTCAGACGCTGTCCGATGGGGAGCCCGCCCAGCTGCTCGAGGCCGTTGCCGCATCGCTCCAGGGCGGTTCGACGGAGCGCTGATCCCAATGGCCGCCGGCCGCCGACGGACCTGCTAAGATCCCCCGAAGCGGGAAGGCCTCGAAAGGCCTCCCGATGCTGGCAGGGCCGCGGAAGGCTTGGCCGGTCAGCAGGTTAGGAGTGACGCATGTCCGGCTGTGCCGGTTGTTCGGTCGGGAGCTCGTTCAACCCCGGGAACCACTACGTCGGGATCCGGATCAACGATCACGAGGATGGCCGCGCCGTCTTCTGCGAGACCCAGGGAATCGAGGTCAAGAAGGGGCAGCGGGTCATCGTCGAAGGCGACGGCGGGCTCGACCACGCCCAGGTGACCAACCTGCGCCCGCTGATCCTCAAGCAGTGCCAGCTCAAGGAGGCCCGCCGGCTCGTCCGGACGGCCAACGACGCCGACATTGCCGGCTACGAGGCCAAGATCGGCAGGGAAAAGGCCTTCTACAAGGACGCAGTGGGCATGGTGTTCGACAAGAAGATCGCCATGAAGGTCGTCCGGGTCGAGGAGACCTACGACGGCCGCAAGGTCACCATGTACTACACCTCGGAAAATCGGATCGACTACCGCAAGCTGGTCTCGGATCTGGCCCTGCTCCATCCCCTCCGGATCGAGATGCGCCAGCTCGGACCCCGCGACGAGACCAAGATCCGGGGTGGACTGGGCCCGTGCGGGCGAACCCTGTGCTGCTCGACGTTCCTGAAGGGCTTCCACCCGGTCACCATCCGGATGGCCAAGAACCAGAACCTCTCGCTGAACCCCTCGAAAATCTCCGGAATGTGCGGCCGGCTGATGTGCTGCCTGGCCTACGAGGACGAGGGGGGCCGGCCGGAGCCCAAGAAGCCCGCCGCGGGGGCGGGCAACGGCTCCCCCCGGGTCAACGGAGCCCCGGAAGCCTCCAAACCCGCGAATAATCCCACGGAGAGCCCGGTTAACTAGTCCAAAGCGTCCCACCTGTTTCGGGGACCAAGAGAGACAGCCGTGGCCAACCGCACCACAAGCGGGCCCCAGCGGCCTGCAGAAGAACTCCCCACCCAGCGCAAGCTGATCCGGCCCAACCTTGCCGAGATGGCGGATCGCTACCCGACCCGCTCTTTCCAACCGCGCAAGCAGGTGCCGCCGGAGCAGACCAACGCCGAGAGCTACTACTACCTGAAGCAGATGGCGGCGAAGACCCCGATGGTCGTCGTGCTGACAGACGGCACGGAGGTCCGCGGCTGGATCGAGTGGTACGACAAGCACGCGTTGAAGGTCAACCGCGACCGCGGGCCGAACCTTCTGATCCCGAAGCGCTCGATCAAGTACCTCTTCAAGCAGGGGGACGAGGGCGTCGGGACGAGAGAGGGGAACCGGTAGGTCTCGCTACCGCGCTCCCTTCCCGCTGAGGACGGCGGGCACCGTCTTGAGCAGGATCTTCACGTCGAGCATCGGCGACCAGGTGTCGATGTATTTCAGATCCAGCGCCATCCAACGGTCGAAGTCCACCTCGTTGCGGCCGGAGATCTGCCAGAGGCACGTCAGCCCCGGGCTCATCGAGAGCCGCCGGTGCTGCCAGGGCTCGTAGCGGGCGACCTCCTCGGGCAGCGGCGGGCGCGGGCCGACCAGGCTCATGTCGCCCTTGATCACGTTCAGCAGCTGCGGCAGCTCGTCGATCGAGAAGCGCCGCAGGAGGCGGCCGACCGGGGTGAGACGCGGGTCGTTCGACGTCTTGAAGACGGGGCCGGTCATCTCGTTCAGATGCGAGACCTCGGAGAGACGCTCCTCCGCGCCGGCCTCCATCGTCCGGAACTTCAGCAGCTTGAAGTGGCGGCCGTTCAACCCGCATCGGATCTGCTCGAAGAAGATCGGGCCCGGTGAGCTCAGCTTGATCGCGAGCGCGGCCGCGAGCTGGAACGGCAGGGTCACGAGGAACAGCACGAGCGAGACCGCCAGATCCACGCCCCGCTTGACGAAGATCTGCAACGGATTGGAGGGCGTCGTCGTGAAGGAGAGCAGCGGCACGCCGTCCATCTCCTCCAGGACCGGCCGCGCGAGCACGTGCGGGAACAGGTCCAGCGAGATGTGCGCCCGCACGCCGTGGCGCTCCGCGACGACCATCGCGCCCTCGTAGTCCTGCAGCTTCCCCTTCTCGACGACGAAGACCAGCTCGTCGACGACTTCGGAGATCAGCACCGCCTCGAGATCGCCGACCTTGCCCAGACAGGGCCAGCGGTCCGCGCGGCGAATCTCCCCGCCGTTGTCGTCGTCGAGGTATCCGATGACGCGGAATCCCCAGTGCTCGTGCGCCTCGAGGAAGTCCCCGAGCTGCGCGGCCTTGGGACCGGTTCCGACGAGCAGGACGGTGCGGAAGTTGTAGCCCCGCGCGCGGACGAAGCGCGACAGCATACGCAGCGCGACTTTTTCCGTCGCGAGGAAGAGGAAGTTCACGAGACCGAGGACGACGAGGAACCAGCGGCTGACGAACTCCAGCCGCAGTCCATAGACGAGCATCGAGAGCAGGGCCGTCCCGCCGAAGGCGACCTTTGCCGCGCCCCAGATCTCTTCCGCCATCGGCAGCGTTCGGTGGCTTCGGTAGAAGCCCGCCGCCTGCAGGAGCACGCCCCAGAGCGGGAGGATCAAAAACAGCAGGAAGACGTAGTTCTCGAAGGGATGCAGCGGGTTGGGGAACAGCGACGGAAAGAAGCGTGTCAGCACGCCGTGGCGCAGCCAGTAGGCCACGGGCATGGAGAACGCCGTGAGGGCAAGATCCCCCACCAGTACCCCCAGGGCGACCGCGCGAGCTCGCTGTTTCAGCATGGAAGACGGCCGTCCCCGGGGAGGGACAGGCGCACCGCCTGCATGTTATGGAAGGAGCGGCTTTCCTTCAAGGACGGCTTCGTATCGGTCCGTGACGTCATTCCAGAGGTATTGCTCCTGGACCCTCGCCTTTGCTCGTTCCATCCATACGGACCCGGACGCGGGCTCGTCCAGCAGCCTTCGCAAGACTACTGCCAGCGACTCGGGGCGGTGGGCATCGAAGGGTATCCCCGCGCCGCCGGCGACCTCCTCGTTCTCGGGAGTCGCGTTGTAGCAGACGACACGGCCGTAGCCGAGGGCCTCGACCAGGGCGGGGTGGGTGCCGCCGACCTCCGTCGCTTGAATGTAGACGCGGCAGCCGGCCAGGAGTTGACGGTAACCCTCCCCGTAGATCGCACCAGGGAAGATCGCCCGCGAATCCGCAGCGGATTTGACGCGCGCGATGTACTCCCGCGCGTACGGAGCGTCCCCCACCATGACCAGAGGGAGATCGCCGGGCACGCTCTTGTAGGCCTCCACGACCGCGAGGGCGTTGTTCTCGGGCTCCAGCCGCGAGACGTAGAGGGCATAGCCGCCCGGCGCCAGCCCGAGCTTCGCGAGCGTGTCGTTGCCCTTTGGGGCAGGCAGGTCTCCCCCATAGGGGATGAAGGCCGTTTGTAGGCCGTAGCGCTCCCGGTAGTAGTGCTGGATGACCCGCGCGTCGGCCACCACGACGTGGGGAATCGCCGTGGCCAGGATCTCCGACGCACGAAACGCCATTCGACCCAGCGATCCCCACTTCGCCCTCTGCCACTCGATGCCGTCGACGTTCAGGACGATGCGGGTGCCGGTCGCGCGAGGCAGCATCGAGGCGAGGGCGTTGGCGGCGTTGCAGACCAGGATCGCGTCGTAGCTCTTCGCGGCGGCATGCACGGCGCTGAAGAATCCGTGGACCGCAGTCTCCAGGTGCTTCGTCGAGAGCGTCGGCAGAGTCCGGATCTTCGCGCCGCGCCACTGCTCGAGGCCCTTCTCCGCGTAGCGCGGCCGCGTGTAGACCGTGACCTCGTGGCCACGCGCGGCGAGCCTCGCGGAGAGCTCCTCGGCCAGCGTCTCGAACCCGCCGTATCGGGCGGGGATCCCCCGGGTGCCGAGGATGGCGAGGCGCACGAAAGAAAGGTATCAGGGTTGCGGGTCGCGCGACCGCGCCCCACGGCCGGACGAGGGCTTGCGACCGCGCGACTTCCGGACCGCCGGCACAGCGACCTCGTAGCGAAGCATCACGGTGCCGGTCTTGCCGTAGACGCGATGGCTCGAGAGCCGCAACGGCGCCCGGTCGGCCGGCGGGAGCAGCAGCGGAATCCCGCCGCCGAGCAGGATCGGGATCAACCCCACCTCGACGTCGTCGACCAGGCCCTGCGCCAGACAGCCGCGAAACAGCTCGCCGCCGCCGAACAGCCAGATGTCTCTGCCGGGCTGGGCCTTCAGGGCCTCGACGGCCTCCTTCAGATCACCGGAGACGATCGCGACCTTCGGATGCGCCTTCGGTTTCAGCGTCCGGGAGACGACCACGACCTTCATTCCGGGGAACATGCCGCCGCCCCCCATCTCCGCGGCCGCTTCGTAGGTCTTCCGGCCCATGAGCAGCGTGTCGTACTGCGCGAGCATCGCCCCGAAATCGATCTCGGGATCCATGAAGAGCCAGTCCGCCTCGCCCTTCGGGCCGGCGATGTACCCGTCGAGGCTCATCCCGACCGAGTAACGCAACCGTCGCATGGCCACCTCCCGGCGAGGACAATAACTGAATGACCATTAAGAAACAAGCCAATATGAACGGCCGTTTATAATCGGCGCCGTGGCCCGACCCCGCCAGGCGTCCGACGAGGAGATCCTGAAGGCCGCCTTCCGGGCCATCGCGCGGCTGGGCCCCGCCCGGCTGACGCTCGCGGAGGTCGCCAAGGAGGCCGGGGTCTCCGCCGCGGCGCTCGTTCAACGCTTCGGGTCGAAGCGGGCTCTCCTGCTCGCGGCGGCGGCCGACGCCGGAGGCGGAAGCGTCTACCTCTTCGCGGGCCTGCGGGCGCGATACCGCTCGCCGCTCGCCGCGCTCCTGGGGATGGCGCAGTGCATGACCTTGATGGGAAGGACTCCCGAGGCGGTCGCCCACACCCTCGCGTTCCTTCAGATGGACCTCACGGACAAAGAGTTCCACCGCCACGCGCTCTCCGGGTCGAAGGGCATGCACGCGGGCCTGAAGGCGCTCGTGAAGGACGCGGTCGCCGCCGGAGAGCTGCGCCGATGCGACGCCGGGCGGCTGGCCTGGGCCCTGCTGGCGACCATCAACGGCTCGCTTGGGAATTGGGCCGTCAACCGCAGGGGCCGCCTCGCCACCTGGCTGCGGCGAGATCTCAGGACGGTCCTGGAGCCCTACGCCGCGCGCGGCCGGCGCGCCTTGCCCTGAATCTCGCGCCGCTTGCTCCACAGCCGACGCCGGTTCTTCCAGAGCCACCCGAACGCCGGCAGCGAGCTGCGCTCGATCGTCAGGCACGCCCCCAGCACGAGCAGGTCGCGGGCGAGCGTGGGAACGAGCGTCGCCACGAACTGCCCGGCGGTCTGGTTGTTGATCCGGAGCAGAAAGCGGTTCTTCACCGAGTGCATGTTCGCGAGCGCCGACATCGCCCGGCGACGCTCCGGGAGGTTGCGCCGGCGGTGGTAGCCGACCGCCGCCGGAACGTAGAGGCACTTCCAGCCCAGGCGGGAGAGCCGCCAGGCCAGGTCGGCGTCCTCGCGGTACAGGAAGAAATCGCCGTCGAAGAAGCCGGTCGAGATACGGGCCTCGTTCAGCGCGGCGCGCCGGTAGAACCCGGCGGCCCCGCTCGCGCCCGCGACCTCCTGCTCTTCGAGGGCGCGCCCCTCCGCCGGCTCCCCCGAGTGCCGATCGAAGTGTCGGCCCGTCGCCGTGAAGTAGATCCCCGTCGAATCCAGGATGTCGGCGGGCCGAAGATCGGGTCCGAGCGCGCGCAGCAGGCGCCCGGACGCGCACCCGACGTCGGGCCGAGCGTCGAGACGGCGCGTCAGGATCGCGGCAAAGTCGGGCTCCAGACGGCAGTCGGGGTTCAACGCCAGGACATAGCGGCCCGCGGACTCGGCGATCCCCCGATTCATCCCTGCGGCGAAGCCGATGTTCTCGGAGAGCGCGATGACGCGGGCGCGCGGCATCGTCGCGAGGACCTCGCGCCAGTGGTCGTGCGACGCGTTGTCGACGACGATGACCTCGACGGAGACGCCCTTCTGGGCGAGCGCCGAACCGACGGAAACGGCAAGGTCGTTCGCGTCGTTGTGCGAGACGACAACGATCGAGACGTCGATCATTGCCCGTCGGGAATCGGGAATCGGGAATCGGGAATCGAAGCCCCGGGGCCAAGCCCCAGGGCCAGCCCCATGACTCTCAGATACGCGCGGGCGGAGACGGCCGCGGGGCGAGGCGGATTGCGGCGAAACGGCGTGAGCGCGAGGCGCAGCGTCATGCCCGCGAACAGCGCCAGCCGGTACGCGGCGCGGGCGGGCAGGCCGTATCGCGATCGGCGGTAGAGCAGCGCGTTTCGATAGTAGATCGGCAGGAACGTCGCGTAGCCCAGGCCCTGCGCCGCCGAGCCGCCGCGGTGCCGGAAGATCGCGTCGGGCCAGTAGAGGATTCGCCCCTCACGGTGCAGGCGCTCCGCGAGATCGACGTCCTCGAACCAGGCCGGGACGAAGCGTGGGTCGAAGCCGGAGAGCTTCTGGAAGACCGCCCGCCGCACGGCGAGGGCCGCCGCCGCCGGCTGCTCGACCTCGAGCGGCCGCGACCGGTCTTCGTCGGCATAGCGGGCGTGCCGGCGCGCGGCGGAATCGGGGAACGCGTGGTCGATCAGCAGCAGCTCGCGCAGGTCGGCGCCCAGCGTCGGCAGCCGCCGCAGCTGAAACGTGAACTGGTCCTCGCGATCGGGCGGCGTCAGCGGACGGGAGCGCTCCGCGGTCCCCAGCGGCTCCTGGGGATCGAGCAGGCGGGGCGCGACCGCGACGATTCGCGGATCCGAGGCGAAGGCGGACGCGATCGGCGAGAAGGGATCGTCGACGGCGCGCGAGTCGGGGTTCATCAGCAGCAGCACGTCGCCCGGCGCGAGATCCGCTGCCTGGTTCACCGCGGGGCCGAAGCCCCGGTTCGCCGAGTTGACCAGGATCGTCGCGCCGGGCCAGCGGGCGAGGACGATCTCGCGGGCCGCGTTGGAGTTGTCCACGACCACGAGCGAGACGCGCGGGCCGCCGTCGGGCACGCGGCGGCGCGCGGCCAGCAGCGAGTCGATCGCGCCGGCCAGGTCCTTCGCGTCGTTCCAGGAGACCAGGATGGCGGTGATCTCCCGGATGGCGGCCGAAGGCGACGCGCCGCGCGCCGTCGAGAGCTCCGTCACCCTGCCAGCTTCGTACGGAGCTCGGGCGCCACGACGCCCGGCCATTGCGCGAGCCGCGCCTCGCGGCCTTCGTGGGAGAGCGCGAAGAATGGCAGGCGAGGCCAAATCGCGAGCGGCAGCAAGGGCGCCGCCCAGCCGAGCGTACGGGCGTGCGCGAGATCCGCGGCCAGGAGACGCGGCAGCTGCGAGAGCAGGAACCGCGCATCGAAGTGCCGCCAGAGCGTCCGCCAGCGGTTGCGGCAGATCCAGAGGGCGCGTTTGATCGGCGTCCGGCCGCCCGTGCGTCCCCCTTCGTGCCGCGCGATCGCGAGCGGATCGCAGGCGAACCGCCAGCCCGCACGCCACAGGCGCAGGGAGAGCTCGACGTCCTCGTAGTAGGCGAAGAAGGAGCCGTCGAACGCGTGGCCGGCCGTGGAGACCGCGTCGATCGCGTCGCGGCGGTAGAGCGTTGCGGTCGCGGACACGCCGGAGACCTCGAAGGCGTTGCCGGGTGCGGAGGCCGCCGGCGTGCCGGCGAGCAGCGGCAAGGCCTCGCCCCGCGCGTTCCAGGTCAGCCCGGCCGTATCCACTGTGCGCCCGTCGCCGGTCAGGACCAGCCCCTGAACCGCGGCGAGGCGGGGGTCCATCGACAGGCGCGCGGCGAGCCGCGCGACATAGTCGGGCGAGACGACCGCGTCGTTGTTGAGCAGCAGCACGTAGGACGAGCGCGTGCGGGCGAGGGCCTCGTTGACCGCCCCGGCGAAGCCGAGGTTGTGCGAAAAGGCGACGACGCGCGCCTCGGGTGCTTCTTTCGCCAGCCGCTCGCGCTCGGAAGCCTGCGAGCCGTTGTCCACGACGAGGATCGAGACATCCACGTCCTTCTGGGCCTGGAGCGACCGGATCGCGGCGAAAAGAGCTTCGCCACCGTCGCGGTTCACGACCACGCCATCGACATCCGGCAAGTGGAAGGGGCTCAAGCGGTTGACGGAACGCGCCGCGCGATATGAAATCGCGCTGAGCCATGCTACCACGCGAGTTCCTGCGCGAGCACGCCGCGCGCCTGCTCGAGGAGATGCCGGAGCGTTACGCCGGGTCTCCGTTGGCGCGCTGGAGCGAGCTGGACCGAAACCGGCGCGACGTCGTCGCACGCCTCGAGGAGAAGCGGCGGCGGCGCAACGAGCTGACCTCCGGAAAGGGCAAGCCCTCCGCCGAGGCGCTGGAGGAGATGAAGGCGCTGAAGGAGGAGATCCGCGCACTCGAGGCGGACGCCGAGAAGAGCGATGCCGAGCTCGCCGAAGCCGAGTGGATGATCCCCAACGCGCCCCAGGACACCGTGCCGCGCGGCAAGGACGAGACGCAGAACAGGGTCGAGCGCACCTGGGGCGAGCCGCCGCGCTTCTCCTTCGAGCCGCGCGCGCACTGGGATCTGGGTCCGGCCCTGGGGATCCTGGACTTCGAGGCCGGTGCGAGGCTCGCGGGCGCGCGCTTCACGGTCCTGCGCGGCGCCGGGGCGCGGCTTGCCCGGGCGCTCCAGAACTTTTTCCTCGACCTGCACACCCAAGAGAGCGGCTATACGGAGATCCTGCCGCCGGTGCTCGTCAACCGCGAGTCGCTCCTGGGCACCGGCCAGCTCCCGAAGTTCGAGGAGGATCTCTTCGTCACGAGCGCGGGCTACTACCTGATCCCGACCGCCGAAGTGCCGCTGACCAACCTGCACCGCGACGAGATCCTTCCCGATTCCGCGCTGCCGATCCGCTACACGGGACACACCTCCTGCTTCCGCGCGGAAGCGGGCGCGGCCGGCAGGGACACGCGGGGCATGATCCGCAACCACCAGTTCGAGAAGGTCGAGATCGTTCAGATGGTCCGGCCCGAGGACTCCAACGCCGCCCTCGAGGAGCTGACCGGTCACGCGGAGAAGGTCTTGCAGCGGCTCGGGCTCCCCTACCGTGTCGTCTCCTTGTGCACGGGCGATCTCGGCTTCGCCGCGGCGCGCGGATACGACATCGAGGCGTGGCTGCCGTCGCAGGGCATCTACAAGGAGATCTCTTCCTGCTCGAACTTCGAGGCGTTCCAGGCGCGCCGGGCGAGGATTCGCTTCCGCCGCGCCGAGGGCGAAAAGCCGGAATTCCTCCACACGCTCAACGGCTCGGGCCTTCCCATCGGGCGCACGATCGTCGCGATCCTGGAGAACTGTCAGCGCGAGGACGGATCGGTCGCGGTCCCGGAGGCTCTACGGCCCTACTTCGGCGCGGCGGAGATCCGGGCGGGGGCCTGATTCCCTCGTCTCTTTCACCAGCAGCATCATGGCGGAGAGGACGGGATTTGCTCATCTCTGGCCGGCTTCGCCGGCCTTGAGATGGAGCATTCCCTCCGCTCTTTCACCAGCAGCGTCTTGGCGGAGAGGACGGGATTCGAACCCGTGGTACGGGTTTAAGCCCGTACGGCGGTTTAGCAAACCGCTGGTTTCAGCCACTCACCCACCTCTCCGGGGCGGGACTCCGGGGTACAAGAGATTACCTCTCGAAACGAACGCGCCTTCTGGCTGACCTTCGCGCCCGCCTCCGCGGGTGCGCTCGGAGCAGCCACTCACCCACCTCTCCGGGAGTGGAGGTGGGGAGGATAAGGGATTGTGTCTCGGGAGGAAAGGTCGGCCAATCCGCCTCTCGTGCCCACCTTAGACTTCCTCGCGTGACGAGCGCTCGCCCCATCGCCCTGGTGACCGGCGCCTCCTCCGGCATCGGCCTCGAGTTTGCGACGGCGGCCGCCGCGGACGGTCACGATCTCGTGCTCGTCGCGCGACGCGCGGATCGGCTCGAAACCGTTGCGAAGGGGCTCGAGCAGGAGTACGGCATCCGTGCGACCGTTCTCGCGGCGGATCTCGCCGACCCCGAAACGCCGGGCTGGCTGGTCACCGAGCTGGAACGGCGCAGTCTGACGATCGACGTCCTCGTCAACAACGCGGGGTTCGGACTTCTGGATCTCTTCCGCGACACGCCGCTCGAGCGGGAGCTCGAGATGATCCGCTTGAACGTCGCGACGATCGTCGAGCTGACCAAGCGGCTCTTGCCGGGGATGCTCGCGCGAAAGCGCGGCCGGATCGCGAACGTCGCCTCGACGGCGGGGTTCGTGCCCGGACCGTGGATGGCGGTCTACTACGCGACGAAGGCGTTTCTGATCTCGTTCTCGCAGGCGATCGCCGAGGAGCTCAAGGACACCGGGGTGACCGTCACCGTCGTCTGCCCGGGCGCCACATTGAGCGAGTTTCAGCAGGTCGCGGGGATCAAGAAAGCGCTCTACCTGCGGGGACCCTTCAAGTCTGACGCGCGGACCGTGGCGCGTGTCGGTTGGAACGCCACCATGCGCGGCCGGCGCGTCGTCGTCGTCGGATTCTTCAACCAGCTTTTCGTTCAGCTGATCCGGTTTCTGCCCAAGCGGCTGATCGCGCTGTTCGTGGGGATGGGGCAGAGCGGGCGGCGATGAGGCCGCCATTCGGACCGAAAGAGAAGTTGTCGAAAACCTTACAACTAAAGACCTGACCCCAAATGTCCGAGGAGGAGGGATAGGTTCGCGGCCGCCGGCCGCTCACCGCTCGGGCCCGCCTCCGCGGGTCCCCTCGCGTCGAACCCCCGGAACTCTCAATTGGCGGAGGAGGCGAGATTGACCTCCGCTGACGCCGCCTACGGCGGCGTCGCTTGCTCGGTCATCCCTCCGACTCTCACTTCAAACAGGTCTCTCACGACGGTGAAAACTTCCCTTGTGAGAGGTGCCTTGGCGGAGGAGGAGGGATTCGAACCCCCGGCAGCTTTCACTGCAGCGGTTTTCAAGACCGCCGCCTTAAACCACTCGGCCACTCCTCCGCGGAGAAAGTGTAGCCCGCTCTTCCCCCGACGGCGGGACGTGGTGTGGGATGGGTTCTCCCCGGGGGGCGGCCCGGCGACCGCGCCGACTAAGGCCGTAGAAAAAGCGTCCGCGGCTCCGTCATCTCCTCGATAGCCCAGCGCACGCCTTCCCGGCCGAAGCCGGAGGCCTTCACGCCGCCGTAGGGGAAGTTGTCGATGCGGATCGCGGGCGAGTCGTTGACGATCACCCCACCGACCTCGAGTCTCTCGAAGGCGGCAAGCGCCGTGCGCATGTCGTGCGTGAAGACCGAGGCTT
>DATBIJ010000039.1:0-5337 GCA_036557025.1 Thermoanaerobaculia bacterium
GTGGACGGGAATCGAAGCGACAGAGAAGCTCGCACAGTCGCCGAACTCCAAGGTCGTCATCATCGGCTCGGGCAAGGACGGACTGCCGATCATCCTCGGCGACACGAAGTAGTCGGGTGCTAGCATCGTTCGCGCGATGAGCCTCCCGATGCCGGCGGCCCTGCTCGTCGGCGGCTCCTCCCGCCGGATGGGCCGGCCGAAGGCGGATCTGCCCTGGCAGGGCACGACGCTGGCGGCATGGCAGGCCGCACGCCTGTCGCGGCTCTTCCCGGAGGTCTGGATCGTGGCGAAGGAAGGACAGCGTCTCCCGGAGACGACGGGCCGCCGTCTCGACGAGCCGGCGGAGGATCCGGCCGCCCTCCACGGCCTGATTCGGGCCCTCGAGGAGGCGCGGGAGAAGGTCTTCGTGCTGGCCGTCGACCTGCCCTTCGTCAACGACGCGCTCGTCTCCCGAATCGCGCAGGGGGGAGCGCGCTCCGCGGCTCCCGCGTTCCTGCCGGAGTCGGAGGGCCGGCTCCAGCCGCTCGCCGCGGTCTGGGATGCGGGGATTCTTCCAGAGGCCTGCCGCCGGAGGAGCGGCGGGTTGCTCTCGCTGACGGAGCTCGCGCGCGCGGTCGGGGCGGAAGTCCTGCCGGCGAGCGCATTCGCGGACCTGAACCCGGGGGGCGACGCCTTCCGAAACCTGAACACGCCCGCCGACCTGACTGCCGCGGCCACCGCCTGAGCGACGAGCCGGGGGAGAGGCGGCCGAAGCGGCCGCTGCGCCCGAGGGCGACGCGGCCCCTGCGGAAGGGAAGCCTGCATCTGGACTCGCGCGGGCGGGCCCGCATGATCGACGTCGGCGGCAAGGCGTCGACACAGCGCCGCGCGATCGCGCGGGGCCGCGTGCGCTTCAACGCCGAGGCCTTCGCGGCGCTGGCGTCCGGGAGGCTCTCGAAGGGAGACGCGCTGGCCGTCGCGCGCCTGGCGGGGATCCTGGCCGCCAAGAGGACCGCCGAGATCGTTCCGCTGGCGCACCCGATCGGGCTCGATGCGATCTCGGTCGATTGCGCGCTGCAGGAGCGAGCGCGCGAGGTCGTCGTGACCGCCTCGGTGTCGACCGCCGCCCGAACCGGAGTCGAGATGGAGGCGCTGACGGCCGTCGCCGGCGCCTGTCTCGCGCTCTACGACATGGCCAAGGCCCTGGATCGCGCGATCGAGATTCGCGAGATCGTGCTGGTGGAGAAGACCGGGGGCCGCTCCGGTCCCTACCGACGGAGGGGATAGAGATGGAAGCCGAGCCCGCCGCCGCCGTTCCCGAAGTCCGCACCGCCTACGCCGGGTTCTGGGTCCGCGTGCTCGCCGCGATCCTCGATGGCCTCGTGCTTTCCGCGGTCGGCTGGCTGCTGGGCCGCGGGGCCCACGACGACTACACGATCTCCACCGCGGCTTCGATCGTGGTTGGCTGGCTCTACTTCGCCTTCATGGAGTCCGGGCGCAAGCAGGCCACGCTGGGCAAGATCGTGCTCGGGCTGATCGTCACCGACGAGCAGGGCCGCCGGATCGACTTCGCGCGCGCGTCGATCCGGCACTTCTCGAAGTACCTCTCGGCGATCCTCCTCTGCATCGGGTTCTTGATGGTGGCGTTCGACGCCCGCAAGCAGGGCCTTCACGACAAGCTCGCGAAGACGCTCGTCCTGCGCACGCTGCCTTAGCCGCCTCGCGTGTGCATCTCCCGGTGCGGGTCGCGCCGCAGCTCCTCGGGGGTCGCGGCGGCGGAGCGCTCGCGCAAGGCGATGCGCTCCTCCGCGCCGCGGTCCTCGCGCGACTTCCACGTCCCCGCGAGCTTCTCTGCAAGCTCCTCGTCCGACGCGCCGGCGCGCAACGGGCCGCGCAAGTCGATCCCCGCGGTCGCGTAGAGGCAGGTCAGCCACAGCCCATCGGCGGTGAGCCGGCTGCGGTCGCAGCGGCGGCAGAAGGGCGCCGTCACCGAAGCGATGATCCCGAAGACTTTGCCGTCCGGCAGCCGGTGACGCTCCGCCGGCGCGGCGCCGCCCTCGTCGACGGGCTCGGCTTTGCCCAACGCGCGCCCGATCGCCTCGAGTATCTCTGCTCTCGAAACGACTCTTTCGGGAGACCAGTGGGTCGCGCCTCCGACGTCCATGTACTCGATGAACCGCACCTCGGCACCGGTGGACGCTCCGTAGGTGAGCAGCGGCACGAGCTCGTCGTCATTGACTCCGCGGACGATCACGGCATCGATCTTCACGGGAGAGAGCCTCGCGGCGGCGGCCGCCTCGATGCCCGCGAGGACTCGGGCATGGTCATCGCGCCGGGTCATCTCTTTGAACCGCGCGGGATCGAGAGTGTCGAGGCTCACCGTGACGCGGTCGAGGCCCGCGCGGGCGAGCTCCTCGGCGGACTCCGCGAGCGTCACGCCGTTGGTCGTCATCGCGATCTCCTCGAGACCACCGATGCCGCGCAGCATGCCGATGAGCCGGGCAAGGTCCCGGCGCAGGAGCGGCTCGCCCCCGGTCAGCCGGAGCCGGCGGACGCCCAGGCGCACGAACACGCGAAAGAGGCGCTCGATCTCCTCGAAGCTCAGGATCTGTTCGCGCGGCAGCCACGTGTAGTCCGCCTCCGGCATGCAGTAGAGGCAGCGCAGGTTGCAGCGGTCGGTGACCGACAGGCGCAGGTTCCCGAGAGGCCGGCCGAAGAGGTCCGCAACGTGCATGGCGTTGTCTATAGTAGGCGCGGCCGGGGCGGCATTCCCGGCGGGACGAAAGGAGAGCTCGCCCTGACGGCGCCCACCATTCGCGTGGCGATCATCACCGTGTCCGACGGCGTGGCCGCGGGCCGCCGCGAAGACCGCGGGGGCCCCGCCTGTGAGGCCGCCCTGCGCGAGGCCGGTCTGCCCGTCGAGATCCGCGCGCGCGAGGTCGTTCCCGACGACCCCCAGGCCGTGGCCGCCGCGGCGCGCCGGCTCGGGGATTCCGGATCGGCCGACCTCCTCGTCTTCACCGGAGGGACCGGCGTCTCCCCGCGCGACCGCACGCCGGAGGCCCTGCGGCCGCTGATGGACCTGGAGATCCCCGGATTCCCCGAGAAAATGCGCTCGGAAACGGGGCGGGACTTCCCCGCGGCCTATCTCTCGCGCCAGATCGCCGGGATTCGCGGGCGCTGCCTGCTGATCGCGGTGCCCGGGTCTCCGACCGGCGCCGGCGACTGCCTGCGCGCGGTCGCGAGCCTGATCCCCCACGCCGTCGCGCTCGCCCAGGGTGCGCCGTCGGAGCATCCCCGGCCCGCATGAGCAGCCGCCGCGCGCGCGTCCGGCCGGGACTGGACACTCTGATCGAGGACCCCTCGCCCGTCGCCGGCCGGCGGTTCGGCCTGGTCACGAACCAGTCCGCCGTCACCTCCGCGGGCGTTCCGGCCTGGCGCGCGCTCTCGACACATCCCGACCTCGCGCTCGTGAAGCTCTTCGGGCCGGAACACGGCGTCGATGGGGGAGCGGTCTACATGGAGGCCGTCGGCGACGCCGTGCACGCCCCGACCGGCCTGCCCGCGGTCTCGCTGTACGGCGCGGACGCCTCGAGCCTCAAGCCGACGGCGCCGCAGCTCGAGGGGCTGGACGCCCTGGTCTTCGACATCCCCGACGTCGGCGCGCGCTACTACACCTACAACTGGACGATGCTGCTCGCGATGGAGGCCTGTGCGGAGCGCGGCCTTCGCATGGTCGTGTGCGACCGACCCAACCCGCTCGGCGGCGGGCTCGAAGGGGCCCCGCAGGAGCCGGGTTTCCTCTCCTTCGTCGGCCTCCACCCGATCGCGGTCCGCCACGGCATGACGGCGGGCGAGCTCGCGCGACTCTTCGCTGCGGAGCGGGGGATCGACCTCGACCTGGTCGTGGTGCCGGCCAAGGGATGGGCGCGCAACCTGACCTTCGAGACCACGGGCCTGCCCTGGGTGCAGCCCTCGCCGAACATCCCGACGCCCGAGACGGCGCGGGTCTACCCGGGCATGTGCCTGCTCGAGGGGACGAACCTCTCCGAGGGCCGCGGCACCACGCGGCCTTTCGAGATGTTCGGGGCTCCCTGGCTCTCCGCGCTGGACCTCGCCGATGCGTTGAACGCCCTGGAGCTTCCCGGCGCACGCTTCCTGCCCGCGCACTTCCGCCCCATGTTCGAGAAGCACGCGGGAAAGACGTGCGGCGGCGCACAGATCGTGGTCACCGATCCCTTTGCCTATCGGGCCTTCGAGACCGGCATGCGGGTCATCGAGGCGGCCCGTCGCCTCGCGCCCGGGGAGTTCCACTGGCGGCTGGAGCCGTACGAGTTCGATGACCGTCCCGCGATCGACGCGCTGACGGGCTCCGACCGCTTCCGCAACGCGCTCGACGCGGCCGCGGATCTCACGGCGGAGATCGCGCGGCACGACCGCGGCGCGCGGGAGTTCGAGAGCCGGCGCGCGAGCTACCGCCTCTACCCGGATCGCCGGCCGGCGGCCGCGGCGTTCGTGGGCGCTCACGACGCGGGCAAGACGACGTTGCTGACGGAGCTGATCGGGAGGCTCGCGAGGCGCGGGCTCTCGATCGGCGCCGTCAAGCACTCGGGCAAGGACGCCGACGACGACGTCGCGGGAAAGGACTCGCAGCGTCTTGCCGACGCGGGCGCGCGGATCGCGGGATTCGTGACGCCCGCCCGGACGAGCGTGCGCCGCTTCGGACCAGAGGAGACCTTCGAGGAGCTGATCGCACGGGACTTCGCGGAGTGCGACCTCGTGCTGGTGGAAGGCTACAAGTCCTCGACCCTGCCCAAGGTCGAGGTGCGGCGGGCGGGCGTGCTCGCGGTGACAGTCGACACCCCGTTCCTGCGCGTGTCCGACGACGACCCGGGCGACGGCGTGCCGACGTGGCGCGCCTCGCAGCTCGACAAGATCGAGGACGCGCTGCTGCGCCACCTCGGGCTGACCGGGAATCGCTGAAATCGCTTGCTCGTCGTTTTCGATCTCGACGGCACGCTGATCGACGGCTACGCGGCGATCGGCGACGCGCTGTCCTACGCCACCGCTCGGCTGGGGGTCGCCGAGGTCCCGCCGGATCGCGTGCGCGTGCTGGTGGGGCACGGCCTCGAGAGGCTGCTGGAGACCGTCGTCGGAGCAGAGAACGCCGCCGAGGGCGTTCGTCTCTTCCGGGAGCGCTACCCGCAGGTCGCGGTCCAGGGCTCGCATCTGATGCCCGGAGCCCGGGGAGTTCTGGAGGTCCTCGCCGGCGCAGGACACACGCTCGCGATCGCCTCGAACAAGCCCGCCCGTTTCTCGAGCCTGATCCTGGAGGCCCGGGGAGTCGCCCCGTTCTTC
>DATBIJ010000040.1:0-8490 GCA_036557025.1 Thermoanaerobaculia bacterium
GGGTTCTTCACCTACGCGTTGGGCCTCACCAACCCGCTGCCGCTGGAGCAGTTCTTTCCGGGGCACCTGAGCGAAGAGGAGGAGTCGCGCACGATCGCCCGTCTCCGGGAGTCCCCGCCCGACGCGGTCCTGCTCGCGAACGTCCTTGCGGTGGGGCACCGCGCGAGGGTCTTCGGGAAGGACTACCTCGCCGGCCTCGACGCCTTCCTGCACACGCGCTTCGCCACGGCGGCGTCTTACGGGCCGGGCGCCGGTCCGCAGGCGGCGATCGGAGACCCGCAGTTCTTCCTCGAGATCCGCGTTCCGGCCCCGCCGCCGTGAGGCTGGATCTGCTGGTCTCCCAACGATTCGGGCTCTCGCGCCGCGCCGCCCGCGACGCCGTCCGCGGGGGAAGAGTCGATCTCGAGGGCGCCGCCGCGGAGGAGCCGGGCAAGGACGTCGCCGAGACCGCGAAGGTCGCGTACTTCCCCGATCGGCCGCAGAAGCGAAGCGTCCGCACGCGTCTGACGGTCCTCTTCGAGGACGACGATCTGATCGTGGTCGAGAAGCCCGCCGGTCTTCTGACCGTGCCCACGGCCGATCGGGAGAAGGACACGCTGCTCGCCCGGGTGCTGGACTACCTGCACCACCGCTATCGACGGCGCCCGTTCGCGGGCACGGTCCACCGCCTGGACAAGGACACCTCGGGGGCGCTGGTCTTCGCCCGCAACCGGGAGACCGCGCGCGCCCTCCAGGACTTGCTGCGCCGGCATGACGTCGAGCGCGAGTACCTCGCCCTCGTCGAAGGCGACCCCGGCGAGACGGGCACTTTCTCGAACGAGCTCGTGCGCGACGCGGGGGACACCCGCCGCGGCGTCGCGCGGCGGGGTGAGTCGGGGCAGCAGGCGGTCACCCACTGGAAGCGGCTCGAGCCGCTTCGCGGCGCCTCGCTGGTCTCGGTGCGGCTCGAGACGGGACGCACGCACCAGATTCGCATCCATTTCTCGGCGGCGGGGTTCCCGGTGCTCGGGGACAGGGTCTACGGGAGGCGCGAGAAGGACCCAGGGATCCCCCGCCAGATGCTCCACGCCCGGCTGCTCGGGTTCGCGCATCCCGCGACGGGCCGGCAGGTTCGCGTGGAGTCCCCCCTGCCGGAGGACTTCCAGAAGCTCTTGCGCCGGCTCCGCCGCCACGCGACGCCCTCGGATCGCGGATGAGAAAACGGCGCCCCTCTCGGAGCGCCGTTTGACCGGAGTCGAATCGCGCGGGACTTAGGCGAGAACCACGACCACGACGCGGCGGTTCTTCGACCGCCCCTCGCGGGTCTTGTTGTCGTCGACCGGCTCGTCCTTGCCGTAGGAGATCGTCGACATGCGGTTCAACGCGATGCCCTGCTTGGACAGGAAGCGGCGGACCGACTCGGCCCGCTGCTCACCCAGGCGGTAGTTGTAGGAATCGGGGCCCGTGGAGTCCGTGTGCCCCTGGATCTCCAGGTACACGTTCTTGTCCTCCGACTTCAGGCGGTCGGCGAACTCCTTGAGCTTCGCCTCGGCCTCGGGCGAGAGCGCCGCCTCGTCCACGGGGAACTTCACCGCGTCATCGGACAGCACGAGCGAGTAGACGAACTTCCCTTCCGCCAGCTTCCCGGCGGCCTGGGCGCGCTCGAGCGCCTGGCGCGTCGCATTGTCCAGCTCTGCGAGCTTCGTGTCGTGCTCCCGCACGCGGGTCTGGGTCGCCTCGACCTGGGACTGGACCTCGGCGATCTGCTTCTCCGTGGCTGCGCTGCTCTTCGTAACCTCCTCGGTCACGTACTTCTTGCTCGCGCACGCCCCGAGGCCGACGGTTCCGATCAGTAGCGCGGCCGCTGCGAGCCCTCTGGAAACCTTGGATGCCTTCATGCACACCTCCTCGATCAGGCCTTTGTCTTTAGGGAAGCCGCGGGGACCGGTGCGGTTCCCCGATATCCCCGGCGTGTCCGGATCGTCCACTGACCCGGTTTCACGACCGATACGAAAACGATTCGGTATTCTACATTTCCGTCCCCGGACGGCGAAAACCCCAGAAGGTATTGACGGCGAACCTCTTGTTCGATCTGGCCGACGATCGGACGCAGCTCCTCGGAGCGACCGGAGAGCAGGAACATCCGCCCCCCGCTCGAGGATGCCAGCATCTTCAGGTTGTCGACCATCAGCTCCCGCCTCTGCTCTTCCGTGAGCAAATCGTAGGCTGCGTTCTTCATGCCAATCGTGTAGATCGGCGTGGAAACCTGTTGCAAAATCTCGGCCATCTCGACCGACGCCAGCCGGCTCGCGTTGTCGACCCCGTCGGTGAAGAGCAGGATCGCGCGCTTGGAGTTCTTCCCCTTCATCAGGCGCGGTGTTGCCGCGACGGCGTCGAAGAGCGCGGTCTGGCCGCTCGCCTCGAGCTCGGAGAGGGAGGCGAGCAGCTTTTCGGCGCCGGCGTCGAAGTCGGACACCAGACGGACCTCCTTCTCGGCGAAAGCGAACAGCGCGAAGTCGTCGCCGTAGTGGCGCTGCCGCACGATGTCTCGGATGGCCGACTTGGCGTTGTCGAGCTTGCCGCCGATTTCCATGCTGCCGGAGGTGTCGACGAGGAACGCGAAGGAGACCGGCGCGCCGTCGTCGCGCTCGAAGGTGTCCGGGTCGACCGCGGTCTCCTGCACGCGAACGCGGAAGTCTTCCTTCTTCAAGTCCTCGACGAACCGGCCCTTCGCGTCGGTCACCACGACCGGGAGCAGCACGTACTCCGCGCCGGCGCTCTCGGTATAGGTCGCCTCCGGGGTCTCCGGATCGGGCGCGGCAGCCGCCGACAAGCTCAGCACGCCGCCCGCGCACACCAAGACCCCGAGGGCCCGAGGCAGTGTGTTCATCCTGGACACAAGAATGCGCCTAAAACCCTGATAATTTCCAGCCCGCCGTGGCTTGCCTTCCCCCCGTCGTCGTCCTCGTTCGACCCCATCTCGCCTCCAATCTGGGCTCTGCGGCCCGGGCGGCCAAGAACTTCGGCGTCTCCGACGTCCGCATCGTCGAGCCCGGAGCGGCCGTCGAGGAGGAGTCCTACCGGCTGGCCTCCGGGGCCGACGACGTCCTCGCCTCGCTGCGGCGCTACCCGGACCTCGACTCGGCCGTGGCCGAGCTGCCGGCGGTGGTCGCGACCTCCTCGATGCGGGGACGCGAGAGCGCCCGGTTTCTCGACCTCGCCGAGCTCCCCTCCTTCTTGCAGGATCTGGGCCCGGAAACCCGGGTCGGCTACGTGTTCGGCCCCGAGCGCAGCGGCCTGACCGAGGAGGAGCGCTCCCGCGCCTCGGCCTGCGTGCGCCTCCCCTCCGTGCCGGAGTTTCCGACGCTGAACATCACGCACGCGGTCGCGGTCGTGCTCGCCGTCGCGAGGCTCTCTTCCCCCTCGCCGCGGCGCGAGGAGAACCTGGCCGCCGCATCCGAGATCGAGGGCGCGATCTCCCATTGGGATCAGGCGCTCGAGGCGATCGGCTTCTACGACACCGGGCATCGCGAGCGCTCTCTGCGCGACTGGCGGCGGATCGTGGCCGGCCGCCCGCTCACGCAGAAGGAGTGCGCGCTGCTGAGGGGAGTCGCGAATCGGGTGCTGGTGGCGCTGAGGCTCAGGTCGAAAGGCTAGCTCCGGGCGATTCCCGATTCCCGATTCCCGTCTCAGATCAGCTCGCTCTCGCTGAAGAAGAACGCGATTTCCCGCGCCGCGTTCTCGGGCGAATCGCTGCCGTGAATCGCGTTGCGTTCGATGTCGGTGCCGTGGAGGTTGCGTACGGTGCCCGGATCGGCCTTCCGCGAGTCGGTCGCACCCATGACCTTACGGAGATGGGAGACGGCGTTGTCGCGCTCGAGGGCGGCGACGACGACGGGACCCTCGGTCATGAACTTCACGAGCGCCGCGTAGAAGGGGCGCTCCTTGTGCACCTCGTAGAAGGCCCGGGCCTGCGCCTCGTGGAGCCGCAGCCGTCGCATCCCGATCACGCGAAAGCCTTCCTTCTCGAGCTGCGCCAGAATCTGCCCGCTCTTGCCGGCGGAGACCGAATCGGGCTTGAAGATCGTCAGGGTTTTCTCGGACATCTCTCCTCATTTCCCCGGCGGCGTCGTCGCCCCGGGCTTCCTCAGACTTCGCGAACCACGATCGGCAGGGAGTCCTCGGTCTCCACGCCCGCCCGCGCGAGCGCGGCGAGCAGCTCCCGGGGCGTCTGCGACCCGATCAGAAACGTTCCGCCGTCGGTGCGGTGCAGCAGCACCCCGAGATCGCCGCGCGCGTTGACCGCGCGTCGCCGCCGCGAGCCGCGGATCCCCCAGCCGCCGTAGTCGCGCAGCGGCCGGTATCGAACCGCCTGCGCCTTCACGATCTCGGAGACCGGGATCCTCGCCGAGTAGAGAAACCCGTAGCGGACCGTCACGGCCTCGGCATCCACGCGCGTCGAGAGCCGCATCGAGAGCAGCATGACGACCAGCAGGGCGACGAGACCCAGCACCGCCCAGATCCAGAGGCCGAATCCCTGCGTCTCCTCGTAGAACGGAGCCTGGCTCATGCGCGCAGGAGCTCCTTGACGCGCGCGCCGATCTCGGCGGGAGAGGAGACCACGGAGACCCCCGCGGCCTCCAGCGCCTTCACCTTGTCGGCCGCGGTGCCCCGGCCGCCCGAGATGATCGCGCCGGCGTGACCCATCCGCCTGCCCGGCGGCGCGGTCTGCCCCGCGATGAAGGAGACCACCGGCTTCTTGTAGTTGCCGGCGATCCAGCACGCGGCCTCTTCCTCCGCCATCCCGCCGATCTCGCCGATCAAGACGACGGCGTCCGTCGCGGAGTCCTGTGCGAAAGCCTGGAGGCAGTCGACGAAGCTCGTGCCGTTGACGGGGTCTCCGCCGATGCCGATCACGGTGGACTGTCCGAGAGAAAGCTTCGTGAGCTGGTCGACGGCCTCATAGGTCAGGGTGCCGGATCGCGAGATCACGCCGACGCGCCCGGGCTTGTGGATGCGCCCCGGCATGATGCCGATCTTGCACTCGCCCGGCGTGATGATGCCGGGGCAGTTGGGCCCGATCAGCCGAACGGGATGCCCGGCCGCGCTCCGCTTCGCGAGAAAGCCCTTCGCGCGGATCATGTCGGAGGTCGGGATTCCCTCGGTGATGCAGGCGATCAACGAGACGCCGGCGTCCGCCGCCTCGACGATCGCATCCGCCGCGAACGGCGGCGGCACGAAGATCATCGAGGCATTCGCCCCCGTCGTGTCGACGGCCGCGGCGACCGTGTCGAAGACCGGGATGCCCTCGTGGGTCGTCCCGCCCTTGCCGGGCGTCACGCCGGCGACGACCTGGGTGCCGTAGTCGCGGCAGGCGAGCGCATGGAACGTTCCCTCGCGCCCGGTGAGGCCCTGGACGAGCAGGCGGGTCTGCTGGGAAACCCAGATGCTCATCGCACCGCCTCCACCGCCTTGCGCGCGGCGTCGGAGAGCCCGTCGGCCGCGGTGATCTTCAGACCGGAGTCGCGCAGGATCTGCTTGCCCAGCTCGACGTTGGTCCCCTCGAGCCGCGCGACGACCGGAATCTTCAGGCCCATTTCGGTCACGGCCGCGACGACGCCCTTGGCGATGATGTCGCAGCGCATGATGCCGCCGAAGATGTTGATCAGCACCGCCTTGACGTTCGGGTCCGAGAGGATGATCCGGAAGGCGTGCTTGACCTGCTCCTCGTTGGCGCCGCCCCCGACGTCGAGGAAGTTGGCGGGCTCGCCGCCGGCGAGCTTGACCAGATCCATCGTCCCCATCGCGAGCCCGGCGCCGTTGACCATGCAGCCGACGTTGCCGTCGAGCTTGATGTAGTTCAGGCCGTACTTGGAGGCCTCGATCTCGAGAGGATCCTCCTCGGAGAGATCCCGCATCTCGCGGATCTCCGGGTGGCGGAAGAGCGCGTTGTCGTCGAAGGACATTTTGGCGTCGAGCGCGAGCACGTCGCCGGACTTCGTGATCAGCAGGGGGTTGATCTCCGCGAGCGACGCGTCGGTGGAGGTGTACGCGCGGGCGAGCGCCTCGATGAAGAACACGCCTTTCTTGAAGCTGTCGCCGGAGAGACCGAGCGCGAAGGCGAGAGCGCGCGCCTGGAAGGGAAACAGGCCCAGCGCCGGGTCGAGCGTCTGCTTCACGAGCGCGCCCGGGTCCTTCGCCGCGACTTCCTCGATGTCCATGCCGCCGGCGCGCGACGCCATCACGACCGGAAGCCCGAGGCCTCGGTCCAGCGTGATCCCCAGGTAGAGCTCTCGCGCGATCTCGACGGCCTCCTCCAGCAGGACCTTGTGGACCACGCGGCCCGCCGGGCCGGTCTGGGGCGTGATCAGGGTCATGCCGAGGATCTTCTGCGCGTGCTCGTACGCCTCGTCGGGATCCTTCGCGAGCTTGACGCCTCCCCCCTTGCCCCGGCCGCCGGCGTGGATCTGGGCCTTCACGACGCATCGGCCGCCGAGCCGGCGTGCGATCTCGCGCGCCTCGGAGGGGCTGTCGGTGACCTCTCCGCGCGGCACGGCGACGCCGGCTTTCGCGAGGATGGCCTTGGCCTGGTACTCGTGGACCTTCATGCGGCTCCGAAGAAAGGGCTCGGAGTATAGCTCCGGCCCCGGCTAGCTCTTGAGGATCCCGAAGAGCTCGCGCACCGCGTCGGCGGACTTGCGCAGGGCAGAGGATTCCTCGTCGGTGAGGGCGATCTCGACGACCTGCTCGACGCCTCCCCGCCCGAGCTTGACGGGGACTCCCAGATACACGTCCTTCATGCCGTACTCCCCGCGAAGGTACGCGGCGCACGGCAGGATCTTCTTCTTGTCCCGCAGGACCGAGTCGACCATCTCGACGACCGCGGACGCGGGCGCGTACCACGCCGAGGTCTTCAGCAGGCCGACGATCTCGGCGCCGCCGTCGCGCGTGCGCCGGACGATCGCGTCGATCTTCTCTTTCGGCAGCAGCTCGGTGACCGGCACGCCGCCGACGGTGGAATAACGCGGCAAGGGCACCATCGTGTCGCCGTGCCCTCCCAGCACGAACGCATGCGTGCTCTCCACGGAGACGCCCAGCGCCTCCGCGAGAAACCAACGCATCCGGGAGGAGTCGAGAACGCCCGCCATGCCGAACACGCGCTCCGGCGGCAGACCGGAAACCCGGCGCGCCACCTCGCACATCGCGTCGAGGGGATTGGACACCACGACGAGGACCGCGTCGGGCGATCCCGGGAGCACCTTGCGAACGACGTCCGCCACGATCCCCTCGTTGGTGGCGACGAGGTCGTCACGGCTCATGCCCGGCTTGCGCGGCACGCCGGCCGTCACCACGACGAGATCGGAGCCCGACGTCTCCTCGTAGCCGTTGGTCCCGGTGAGCTTCGCGTCGAAGCGCTCGACGGGCGCGGACTCGAGGATGTCGAGCGACTTGCCCTGCGGGACTCCCGGGATGATGTCGACCAAGACGACGTCGGCAATCTCTTTCTCGACCAGACGCTGCGCCGTCGTGGCGCCGACGTTGCCCGCCCCGACGACCGTGACCTTCTGTTGCATGCCCGCGATCCTATTGCACGCCTCGGAGGAGTCCGACCCGCGCGCCCGCCGCAGAGGGCGGGCTAGAATGGGAGGCCGTGGACTCCGCCCCCTACAAGACCCACCCTCTGTGGACCGAGGCCATGGCGCTGACGCGGGAGGCGTATGCGCTCGCGGGAGCGATGGCGGCGGAGGACCCCGAGGCTTCCAAGCGGCTGCGCCGCGTCGCCGTCTCCGTCCCGGCCCGGGTCGCACAGGCGCTCTCCGCGCGCGACGGCCGGCACCGGCGCGACTCGGTCGCCGGCTCGCGCGGCGCGCTCGTGGAGCTCTCGCTGCAGGCCACGCGGCGCCCCGGGGACGCCGGCGCGGAGCTGGCGCGGCGCGCCCGGGATCTCGAGCGCGCCGTGCTCTTCGAGCTCGGGGCCCCGGAGGCGATCTCCTGAGGGGCGAGCCGGTCTTCGCGAGCGGCTCCACGCGGTGGATCCTTGCGGCGGTGATCCTGCTGATCGCGGCCGCCGCGATCTGGCTGCCGACCGTCTGGGAAGAGAAGCTCTACCGCGACTCGGAGCAGCTCGTGGGCGTCGGGTCGCATCTGCTCGAAGGCTCGGTCACGCCGGCAAGGGGAAAGGTCGAGCCGGGAAAGCCGGCGGGCGACATCGTCGCCGCGCTCGGGAAACCCTCCTTCGAGATGGCCACCGAGGGAGCGAGCCGCCACGAGATCTGGAAGTACTACTACCCCGACGGCACCCTCACGATCAACGTCACCGACGGGTACGTGGCGCGCGCCTCGGTCGAGTACGGTCCGCCGAAGATCCCCACGACGGCCCGGCCGTAGGTAGGTAGTCCCGCATGACCGGTGTGCCGGCAGATTTTCGGGAGCCCGCGATCCGCGTGATCATGATGCCGAAGGACACCAACGCCCACGGCACGATCTTCGGCGGCGTGATCCTCTCCTACA
>DATBIJ010000041.1:0-1792 GCA_036557025.1 Thermoanaerobaculia bacterium
AGTCCCAGACAGTGCCCTGGAGGAACCAGCGGCCGTCGGACGTGACGTAGCCGGGAAGACGGACGGAGGAGAATCCCGTGTTGACCGGAATCGAGAGCGCCTTCAACCCGCCGGCATCGCGCGGGGCGTCGAACGCGACGCGCACGGGCGTGCGGTAGACCTGCGAGAGCCGCGCGTCGAGCCAGGCGAGATCGTCGCGCGAGACCACCGGCCGGCCCTGCGGGTTGGGCAGCGCGTCCTGACCGAAGAACCACTTCCCGTCGTTGGAGGTGTAGACGATCTGGTCCTTGACCTCGGGCTTCGCGTAGCGGCCGGTCCGGTTGACCTTCCAGGCCGTGAAGCCCGGAAAGTTCTGCGCCGGGTCCCGCTCCACGCTGATCTTGCCGTCGGGATTCCACGGCAGCCACTTCCCGAGGTACTCGATCAGCGCGGCCTCCGCGGAGGGTCCCTGCGCGGGCGTGCCCGCGGGGATCGCCAGGAGGGCGACGATGGCGAGGAGCAGGATCAGAGCAGGTCGTTTCATGGGGGTCCTTTCGGATGACGCTCCGGTCGCCGCGATCAACGAGCGGGGACCGGGTCGGTATTTCCGTGTTCCTGGGGTCGAGGCGCGATTCTACCCGCCGCGCACGACCTTCAGCGACTGCACGACCCCGGGCTGGTTGGGGTCGATGGACAAAGACTGTTCGAAGAGCCGGATCGCCTCCGGGCGCCGCCCCAGGCAGGTGTGGAAGAGACCCAGGGCGTTCAGGGTCGCCGGCTCCCGGGTCGCGGCCTGGTAGCGCGTCAGGGCCTCGAGCGCGCCGGCGCAGTCCCGGCCGCGGAAGCGCGAGAGCGCGAGCTCCCGCGCGAAGGCCTCGTTGGACGGGAAGCGTTGGACCGCCCGCTCCATGAGCGCGCGCGCCGCCGGCTCCTTCTTCCCGTCCCGATACTGCTCGTACCACAGCGCGATCGTGCGCTCGGGCTCGGCGTGTCCCGCGTCGAGCGATCGGAAGAGCCATTCCCGTGCTTGCGCGTCGTCGCCCCGCGTGCGGTAGAGGATCGCGAGGTTGAACATCGGGGAATGATAGTTGGGCCGCAGCGCGAGGGCCTGCTGAAAGGCCTTCTCGGCCGCGGCGAGGTCCCTTTTCTCCTCGCGCAGGTAAAGGCCCAGGTTGTTCCACGCCCCTTCGGTCATGTCGGGGCGGTCCCCGCCGGACGGCGCGAGCGCCGGCGCCTCGGCGCCCGAGAGATATCCCAGGGCCCGGAGCTTCTTCGCGTACTCGTCGGACTCCTCCGCCGACATCTGCTTCGCGGCGACGCGCCGGACTTCCGGTGCCTCCGCGTCCTTTCGCGGCGCCGCGAGCGGCCCGAAGGCGGGAGCGACCTTCCCGCTTGCCTTCGCATCCACGGGAACGGAAAGCAGCGCGGAGACCGTCGGCGCCACGTCGAACACCGTCATGTTGCCGCGCCTGGGAGACGAGACGACGCGGGCGCCCCAGGCGGCGAAGACGCCGTCGTAGCGGTGCCAGTACGCCGCCGTCGACCAGTCCTGGGAGGAGCGCTCGCAGCGCCGATCGGCGCCCCACTTGAAGCCGTGGTCGGAGTGGACGATCAGCGTCGCCCCGTCCTCTTTGGCGCGCCGCATCCACTGGCCCAGCATCGCATCGACGACGCCGTAGTAGGCGTCGACGGTCCCCGAGTACCGCGCGAAGTCCGCCTCCGTGATGCAGTCGAGCCGCGGCGGCACGTACGGCGCGAAGACGTGGCCGATCTCGTCGGTGCCGATCAGATAGAGCGCGAGCAGGTCGGGATG
>DATBIJ010000042.1:0-6264 GCA_036557025.1 Thermoanaerobaculia bacterium
TACCTCGTCTCCGACTTCTTCCGCAAGGAGCAGACCTTCGCGCGCGTCGGTGGAGACGAGTTCGCCGTGCTGACGCCGGAGGCGGGCACCGACGGCGCCCGGATCCTCGCCGAACGGCTGCGGGCGCGGATCGCCAACCACGAGTTCTCCTATGCGGGGACGCCGTTCCGGATCACGTGCTCCTTCGGTCTGGCGGAGTTCGACGGCGGCATGAAGGGCCCCCAGGAGCTCTACGAGGCCGCCGACCGCGCCCTCTACCGCGCCAAGAAGGGCGGTCGGAACGCCGTCGAGGCCTACAGCGCCCCGGCCCGCGGCTGAATCGGTCTTCTCTCCCCTCGCGTCCCGCCGCCGTCACGTGAATAATCGCGCTCGCGCATGAGCTCGCGATTTCTCCGTCTCCTGGAAGAGCAGATCCTCGTCGGCGACGGGGCGATGGGTTCGTACCTCCTGACGCGCGTCACCCCGCCTCGCGGCTGCGTCGAAGAGGCGTGCCTCTCGCACCCGGACGCCGTCGTCGCGGTGCACCTCGAGTACATCGAGGCCGGCGCGCGCGTCATCGAGACCAACTCGTTTGCCGCCAACCGGCACAGGCTGAAGGCGCTCGGCCTGCAGGACGAGGTCGCTGCCATCAACAGCGCTGCCGTCAAGCTCGCGCGGCAGGCACGCGAGGTCTCCGGCAAGGACGTTCTGATCGCCGGATCGATCGGCCCGATCGCCTCCGGTTACGACCCGACCGACGCCGACTCCGAAGAGCAGGTCCGCGCGATGTTCCGGGAACAGGCGCGGGCCCTGGATGCCCGCGGCGTCGACCTCTTCCTGCTCGAGACGTTCCCCTCGCTCTGGGAGATCAGGGCGGCCCTGGAAGCCGTGCGCGAGGTGTCGCAGCTTCCGGCCGTTGCCTCGATGACGTTTCCCGGCGACGCGTGGGAGGACACCGAAGACACCGACTGGATCGCCAAAGCCGCGCGGCGCCTCGAGGCGCTCGGCGCCGAGGTGATCGGCAGCAACTGCTCGCTCGGACCCCGGGACCTGCTGGCCGCGCTGGACGGATTCGCCGCCGTCTCCAGCCGCCCGCTCTACGCGGCTCCGAACACCGGCGTGCCGACGTACCTGGCGGGCCGCTTCGTCTATCCCGAGTCCTCTCCCGAATACTTCGCCTGGTTCGCCCGCGAGGCCGTCCGGCGCGGGGCGCGGCTGATCGGCGGCTGCTGCGGATCGACGCCCGCGCACATCCGGGCCGTCGCGGAAGCCCTGAAAGACGTCACGCCCGAGCGCGTCCGCGAGGCCCCTGGGTCGATTTCGGTCCCCCC
Organism: Thermoanaerobaculia bacterium; assembly: GCA_036557025.1. Taxonomy (GTDB): domain Bacteria; phylum Acidobacteriota; class Thermoanaerobaculia; order UBA5066; family Gp7-AA6; genus DATBIJ01. The sequence continues at coordinate 1,311 of DATBIJ010000042.1, forward strand.
GCCTCCTCCCCTCGAGGCCCGGCCGGAGTCCCCGAAGACGTCCGGAGTAGCGCGGCGGCTCGCGACGGGCGAATTCGTCGTGTCGATGCAGCTCGACCCTCCGCGCGGGACGGCACTGGAGGCGGTCGTCGAAGCCGCCCGGACTTTCCGCGACAGCGGCAGGGTCCATGCCGTCGACATCAACTCGAACCCGATGGCGCACCTGCACCTGGACTCTCTCTGGATGGCGCTCGCGTGCGAGCGCGAAGGGATCGAGACGATTCCCCACATCACCCCGCGGGACGCGAGCCTCATGGGCCTCTGCGGGAACCTGCTCGGCGCCTGGGCGCTCGGCGTCCGCAACGTGCTCGTCATCACGGGGGATCCGTCGCAGCACGGCGACAGGCCGGGCTCGACGGACGTGTACCAGACCGACAGCGTCGGGCTCGTGCGGGTCATCCGGAGCCTCAATGAAGGACGGGACTCCGCGGGAAATCCGGTCGGCGCGCCTCCCAACTTCCTCATCGGGGTCGCCGTCAACCCCAACGAGCCGGATCTCGACCGGGAGGTCGAGCGGTTCCGCCGGAAGGTCGAGAACGGAGCAGAGTTCGCGATGACCCAGGTCTTCTTCGACTGGGAGTGCTGGGACCGGTTCCTCGCGCGTCTGGGCGGCCCGTGCCCGATCCCGGTGCTCGTCGCCGTCTGGCCGCTGACGAGCCACCGGCTGGCGCTGCGGATCCACCACGAGGTTCCGGGGATCGTGGTCCCGGAGCGTGTCCTGACCCTGCTCGAGAAGGCGGGCGCCCGGGCGCGGCAGGAAGGCTTCGCCCTCGCGCGGGAGATCCTCGCCGAGTCGCGCCGGCGCGCGCAGGGCGTCTACGTCATCGCGCCATTCAAGAGCCCTATCAGCGCGCTGGAGCTGTTGTAACGTCGCTCCGCGCTACGTCCGGAGTCTGGCTTTCGCCACCGCCGAAGGCGCGGATCCCCGCAGGAGCGTAGGCGACGGTCAGGGCGCAGATCCCCGACCGAGCGGAGGCGACGGTTATCTCGTCTTCCAGAGACTCGGCATCGTGGGATCCGTCGGAAAGCGCGGCACGCCGGTCCCGCTCTCGCGGCCCGCCTCCCGGAACCCGGGGTTGCTCTCGCGGCCGCGCTGCCGGTTCTTGAACTCTTCCGATGAGAGCCGCGGCGCGTCCCGAAGGTCCCACTCGATGACGTGCAGCCAGTAGGCGGCCATGCTGACGACGGTCCGTACCGCCTCAAGCTGCGCTTCCGCTTCCTCGAAGGACGCGGCGCGCTCGAGCCGGTCGTGCCGGTATCCCTCGAAAAGGGCGCGCGCGCCGCCCGGGCCGTGGCAGAGCATCAGGTCGAACACCGATGCGCCTCCCCAGGGCTCCGGCGTCGAGCCCGACCAGCGCAGGAACTCCACGATGGCCCGACGCCAGGCGCGGCTCTGAAAGACCGGGAGCCGCGAGACCGCCTGCACGTCGATGCCGGAAACCTCTTCCAGCGCGCCCGCGCGCTTCAGGAGGTGGGCGATCGAAGGAAGGTACTCGGTCTCTCCGGACTGGCTCACAGCCCCGATTCGTTCATGTCCGGAGGGTCCGGGTCAAGGGTCTTCCAGGTGAAAAACGCCGGGTCCCGCGCTTCCCGGCTTCAGGCGGAAGCCGGCCTGGCCGGCCGGGAGAGCCAGAACGCGAGCCCCAGCGCCGACCAGGCCGCAAACGCCCCCCACTCCGCTCTGGAGAAGCTGCCGGCGACCCAGGGAAGCGCCTTCATCGCGATGACGGCCGCCGAAACCGCCGCTCCCGCCCAGGCGAGGATGCCCGCACCTCCCGTAGAACCGGCGACCGCCCGGCGCGCCCGGGCCCGATCCGCCAGGCACGTCGAGAGCCACCCGACTCCGACGGCCAGCGATCCGACTTCCGACACCGGGACGAGGATCGCGTCCCCGAGAAAAGAAGCGGCCGCCGTCAGAACCGCCATCAGGACGACCGCGCGGGACGGCGTGCCGTGCGACGCGTGCACGCGGCCGAGAGCGGGATGCACGAGGCCGCGCCGTCCGATCCCGAAGAGCAGCCGCGTCGCCGCGACGAAATTGCCGTTGAAGATCTTGATGAGCGACAGGAAGGCGGCGAAGAGGATCCAGCGCGAGATCGTTCGCGACGAAAAGGCGCGTTCGAAGGCCGCTTCGGTCCCGAGACGCTCCGCGACGAGCGTCTTCCAGGGAAAGACGTACGACACGGCGAGGATCACCGTCACGTAGAAGAGGCACCCGATCACGGCCGCCGCGAGGATCGCGCGCCCGAATCCGCGCGGATCGAAGCCGGGCCGGGCTTCCTCGGACTCCTTGCCGACCGATTCGAACCCGGTCATGAAGTACGGGACGATCTGGAGCACGAGCAGGATCGAGAGAAACGCGCCGCCGGTCCCGGCCTGCGCGAAGAGCGGGGGCAGATTCGAAGCGGAACCGTTGGCGAACCCGAGCGCCGTGAAGACGGCGAAGATCCCGAGCAGCGCGAAGGTCATTGCCTTCTGGAACGCGGCGCTCGGCCGGATCCCGCGAAAGTTGACCCAGGCGATCGCGGCCGTGAGAAGAAGTCCCACGGCGAGGCGCGGCAGCGTGATCGTCTTTCCGGCGACCTCATAGAGCGGGAACTCGTTGAAGACCGGAAAGACGCGGGCGAGCAGGTTTCCGACCGCCACCGCTTCCCACGGACACACGATCGCGTAGGCGAGGACCATCGTCCAGGCCGCTGCGAAGCTGACCGCGGGGGGAAAAACGCCCTCCGCATAGGCGATCTCGGCGCCGGCGTCCGGTACCTCTCGCACCATGCGACCGTACGTCGCTGCCACGGGAAGGAGGAGCAATCCCCCGAGCAGGAAGCCGAGCGCCGCGCCGCCGGGCCCGCCCCGCGCGAGCCAGTCGTCCATCAGCACGACCCAGCCGACGCCGACCATCGTCCCGAACCCGAACGTGAAGTACTCGGTCAGCGTCAGCGTGCGCGCGAGCTCGACCGGTGCGGGCTTCATCGAGGAAAGTCGCGGTAGTCTAATCCGCCGATGAAGGCCGCCCCTTCCCGTCCGGCCGGAGGCGTCCGGCGCCGCTTCTCGCTCTCGCGCCGGACGCGTCCGTTCCAGGAGTCGGTCATCCGCGAGATGACGCGGCTCGGGGACGAAGTCGGCGGCGTCAACCTCGCGCAGGGCCTCCCCGACTTTTCGCCGCCGCCGGAGCTGCTCGCGGCCCTCTCGCGGGCGATCGCGGAGGGCCGCCATCAGTACACCAACACGTGGGGCGAAGAGGGATTCCGCCGCGCGATTGCCGACAAGTCCCTGCGCTTCAATGCGATGGCCGTGGACCCGGAGGCGGAGATCACTGTCACGTGCGGCGTCTCCGAGGCCGAGGTGGCGGCCGTCCTCGCGCTGACGGAGCCGGGCGACCGGGTCGTGATCCTCGAGCCCTGGTACGAGAACTACGTGCCGTCCTGCGTCCTCGCGGGTGTCGAGCCGCGGTTCGTGCCGATGCGCGGGCCGGCCTGCGAGATCGACTTCGCGCGGCTCTCCCGCGCCATCGGGCCGCGCACGCGCCTGCTGCTTCTGAACACTCCCGGCAATCCTTCGGGGCGCGTCCTGGCGCGCGAGGAGCTCTCCGAGATCGCGCGCCTCTGCCAGAAGCACGGCCTCATCGCCGTCGTCGACGAGATCTACGAGCACATCTGGTACGAGGGGCACCGCCACGTCAGCCTCGCGTCGCTGCCCGGAATGGAAGACCGGTGCGTCACGCTCTCGGGACTCGGAAAGACGTACGCGGTGACCGGGTGGCGCGTGGGTTGGGCGATCGCCGCGGCGCCGCTGACGGCGCTCATCCGGAAGGTCCACGACTACCTGACGATATGCGCGCCGGCGCCGATGCAGGAGGCGGGTCGGGCGGCCCTCGCGCTGCCGGACTCCTACTACGAGGACCTCCGCCGCACCTACGCGCGGCGCCGGGACATGCTGCTGCCGGCGCTCTCGCGGGCGGGGCTCGCCTTTACTCCGCCCCAGGGTTCCTACTACGTCATGGTCGACGCGGGGCCCCTCGGCTGGAAGGACGACTGGAAGTTCGTCGACTTTCTGGCGAGGCGGGTGGGGGTGCTCGCGGTTCCGGGCTCGAGCTTCTATGCCCGCGGCGGGGGCCGGACGAGCGCGCGCGTCAACTACGCCAAGAAGGAGGAGACGCTGGCCGAGGCTGTCCGGCGTCTGGACGCGGCGGACCTGCGGGCGAGCAGCGCGCACGGCGGCAAGCGCACAGCCGCTTCACGCTGAGGCCGCTTTCGCGTCGATGCAGATCCTGCGGGTCGGCTTGCCGACACTCCTTTTCATCGGCGTCTACCTCGTCGGCATCAACGTCCTCGGCGTCTGGCTCGGCCGCGGCCAGCGCGACGCGCGCGACTACTTCCTGGGGGGCCACGCCATGCCATGGTGGAGCGTCATGGCCTCGGTCGTCGCGACCGAGACGTCGGCGCTGACGTTCCTCTCGGTCCCGGGCGACGCCTACTGGAGCGGCTACCTCTTTCTTCAGCTCGTCCTCGGGTACATCGTCGGGCGCATCGCGGTCTCCCTGCTCCTGCTGCCGGGATACTTCGAGCGGGAGATCCCGACGGCCTACGCGCTTCTCGAGCGGCGCTTCGGGGCCCGCGCGCGGCGGTTCACGTCGGCGCTCTTCATGGTGACGCGGTCGCTCGCGGCGGCGGTGCGCCTGGCCGTCCCGGCGATCCCCGTCGCGATGATGCTCGACATCCCGGTCTGGGCGGCGATCCTGCTGCTCTCCGGCGGCACCGTGCTCTACACGCTGCTCGGCGGCATCAAGGCGGACATCTGGATCGACGCGATCCAGATGGTGCAGTACCTGACCGGCGCGGTCGTCGCACTGGTCTTGCTCCTCGACCGCGTTCCCGGCGGGCTCTCCGGCGCCCTCGCGGCTCGCGCGGCGGCG
>DATBIJ010000043.1:0-8828 GCA_036557025.1 Thermoanaerobaculia bacterium
CGGTGTCCCAGACGGGTCCCGCGGTGACCAACGTCACGCCGGATCTGGGCCCGCACTCGGGAGGCACCGTGCTCACGATCACGGGCGGCCCATTCGACCCGGCGGCCACGGTCGAGGTGCGCGGCTATCCGGTGCTGTCCGTGCAGTTCGTCTCGCCGACGGAGCTGCAGGCAACGATGCGGTCTCTTCCCGGAGGCGTGCTCAACGAAGTCGCCGTGATCAACCCGGGCGGCTGCAAGGGAATCTGGACCGGAACGTTCTTCACCCAGTTCGAGGACGTCACGCTCGGCCATCCCTTCGGGCCCTTCATCGCGAACCTGGTGCGCGCCTCCGTCACGGCGGGATGCGGCACGGGCATCTACTGCCCCGAGTCGGCGGTCACCCGGGCGCAGATGGCGGTCTTCCTCCTGCGCTCCAACGACGGTCCGACCTATGTGCCGCCCGCCTGCGTCACCCCGGCATTCGGCGACGTCCCCTGCACGAGCCCGTTCGCGCCCTGGGTCAACGAGCTCGGGGTCCGGCAGATCACGAGCGGCTGCGGCGGCGGCAACTACTGCCCCAACGACGCCGTCACGCGCGAGCAGATGGCGGTCTTCCTCCTGCGGACGCTGGAGGGCCCGACGTACGTTCCGCCCGACTGCACGACGGCGACCTTCAACGACGTCCCCTGCACGAGCCCGTTCGCGAAGTGGATCGAAGAGCTGGTGGAGCGGGGGATCACGGCCGGTTGCGGCGGTGGCAGCTACTGCCCGACGGCCGCCAACACGCGCGGTCAGATGGCGGTCTTCCTCTCGGTCACGTTCGGCTTGCCGTAGACCCTTTCACCGACCCTCTCCCCCTCGTGTGGGGGAGAGGGAGAAGAGGGGTTCGCCGATTTCCGCGAGGCGATCCTGCAGCGCGAGACGATCGAGGCCCTCGATTGGCAGGCTGACCATGAGCTCGATCCGGCGTCGGAGAACGAGGTAGGCCTCGCGATACGCCCGACGCCTCGCCTCGTCGTCTCCTTCGGCGGCCGCGGGATCCGGCACGCCCCAATGCGCCGTCATCGGCTGGCCCGGCCAGATCGGGCAGGACTCGGCGGCGGCCCGGTCGCAAACGGTGAGAACGAAGTCCAGTCGTGGGGAATCGTGTTGGGCGAACTCTTCCCAGCTCTTGCTGCGGAGTCCCTCGGTCGAAATCCCGAGAGACCGCAGCAGCTCGAGGGCCATCGGCTGGACCTCGCCGCGCGGGTGGCTTCCGGCGCTGAGCCCGCGAAAGCGTCCCAGACCCATGGGGAGGTGATTGATCGTCGCCTCGGCGAGGATCGATCGCGCGGAGTTGCCCGTGCAGAGGAAGAGAACGTTGTACGGCTTCGCGGTCACGTTATTTCGCGCAGCAGGCGGTTTCGGCGGTCCGATTCTCGCCATAGATGGGGATCGAATCGAGCGTGTGGAAGACCTCCCAGGGCACGCCCTGAGGGTCCTGAACCCAGGTCTTGTCCGACTTCGCGTAGCAGCATGCGGCCGCCCTCTCTTCGCGTGCGGGCACCGAAGCGGCGGACAGCTGTTGCTCCAGCAGCGCGAGCTCCTCGGCGCTGTCGGTCTGGAACCCGAGATGGTTGACGCCCGGCACGCGGTCACGCCGGGAGATCGCGAAGTTCACGCGCGGGTCCTCGAGCATCCATTTGGCGTAGTCGGGCTTCTCGACCGACGGGGGTGCGCCGAAGAGCGCGGCGTAGAAGCGGATGCTCGACGGCAGATCGGAGACGGACACGTGGACGTGGAATCGCTTCATGACGTTCCTCCTTGGCGCGTGGGGAGTCGGCGAGCGTTCTTCGGCGGCGCCACCGTCTCGCAGCCGGCCCCCTCGCAACAGTTTTCGGTCAGGTACTGGAGCAACGAGTTCATCGCGGAGAAGTCGGCGGAATAGAAGAGGAAGCGGCCCGCGCGGCGGGAGCGGACCAGGCCGGCATGCGCGAGCTCCTTGAGATGAAAGGTCAGCGTGGCCGCGGGGATCGCGAGTCCCACCGCGATTTCGCTCGCGGGAATCCCTTCGGGTCCCTTCCGAACGAGCAGTCGGAAGATCTCCAGCCGACGGTCCTGGGCGAGAGCTCCCAGCGCGAGGACGGCGCCTTTCATTTCCATATTTCTAGAAATATCGTTTTATGGGATCGAAGTCAAGACCTGCTGGCCGCGGGGGCGATAGTCTTGGAAACAGAGGAGTTGGATGCCCGTCGAGAAGGTCTTGAACGCTCGCGTGCCCGTCAAGGTCTGGACCGATCAGATCGAGCCGGAGGCAATCGCGCAGCTGAAGAACACGGCTTCGCTGCCCTTCGTGTTCCATCACGTCGCGGCGATGCCGGACGTCCACCTCGGAATCGGCGCCACGGTCGGCTCCGTGGTCGCGACGAAGGGCGCGGTCTGCCCGGCGGCGGTCGGCGTCGACATCGGCTGCGGGATGGCCGCGCGCAAGACCGCGATCCCCGCCGAGCGGCTCGATGCGAAGCTCCTGAAGACGCTGCGTGCGTCGATCGAGCGCGAGATCCCCGTCGGCTTCCAGCAGAAGAAAGAGCCCTTCGCGGAGGCTTCCGCCTGGATGGCGGACGCGGGGCGCCCGCACGCGGCCTCCGAGGGCCTCGCGAAGAAAGCGCGGCTCCAGCTCGGCACGCTCGGCGGCGGCAACCACTTCCTCGAGGTCTGCGTCGATCAGGACGACGGGAAGGTCTGGCTGCTGCTGCATTCGGGCAGCCGCAACATCGGCAAGACCGTCGCGGAGATCCACATCGACAAGGCGAAGGGGCTGCTGCGCGAGGCCGTCGATCGGCTGCCCGACAAGAACCTCGCCTGGCTGCTCGAGGGAACGCCGGAGTTCCGCTCCTATCGCGAGGACGTGCTCTGGTGCCAGGACTACGCGCGCCAGAACCGCGAGATCATGATGTCCCGCCTTCTGCGACAGCTCGCGTACGCGCTGGGGTTCGACGGGGACGTCTCGAGGCTCGGCGTGACGACCGCCGTGAACTGCCATCACAACTACATCGCCGAGGAGACCCACTACGGAGAGAACGTCCTCGTCACGCGCAAAGGAGCGATCCGCGCGGGCGCCGGCGAGCTCGGCATCATCCCCGGCTCGATGGGCACGGGCTCCTTCATCGTGCGCGGGCGAGGAAGCGCGGAAGCCTTCGAGAGCGCGCCGCACGGGGCCGGCCGCCGGATGTCGCGCGGCGAGGCGCGCCGCCGTTTCACGACCGAGGATCTCGAGGCGCAGACGGCGGGCGTGGAGTGCCGAAAGGACGCGGGCGTCGTCGACGAGATCCCGGGCGCCTACAAGGACGTCGGCGAAGTCATCGAGAAGAGCGCCGACCTGGTCGAGGTCGTCGCGCGGATCAAGCAGGTTCTCTGCGTCAAAGGCTGATCCTCGGCTACAATGGAGGGCGATGCGGCTCGACCGGTTGGCCCGGCTGAAGCCTCCTCCGTCCGATCCCTCGCAGAGCCTTCTCTTCCATGACCTCCCGCCCCCGGTCCGGATCCAGGCGGCGATCCGTCTGACCGAGGCGAACGTCGCGCGGACCGTTCCTCCCCGCTGCGCGGGGGTGTTCTTCGTCAAGCGAGTCGTGCGCGGCGGGAGGGTCGACGAGAGAGTCGGGCGCGACGACGTCGACGTCCGCCAGCGCCTGCTCCAGATGGCGCGCGACGGCGGGGACAACGTGCTCTTCGGCTGGGTCCTCGCGGAGAACCCCCACGACGCCTACCGCCTCGAGTGCTACCTCTGGCACGCGCAGGGGGGAGCCTGGTCGCGGATCGCGGGCGACTCGCATCCGGAGCCCGCGGAGCGCATTCCCTTCCTGGGCTGCCCCGACTGCGACGAGTAGGGACTACCGCCCCGCCGGGACTGGCCGAGAGACCCCCCTCCCGATCCGGTACTCTGTTCGCGGTGTCCCCGATCGATTCTTCCGATTCCGCCCGGACGTCGCGCGCGCGCCTGGACGCCCTGATGCCGGAGATCTACCAGGAGCTGCGGCGCCTCGCCTCGAAGGCGATGAGCGCCGAGCGGCGGGATCACACGCTCCAGACCACCGCGCTGGTCCATGAGGCCTATCTCCACCTCGCGGGCGTGCACGGGCTCTCGGTCGAGAGCCGGCCCGCGTTTCTGGCGCTGGCGGCGCAGGTGATGCGCCGGATCCTCGTCGACCACGCACGGGCTCGTATGGCCGAGAAACGCGGCGGCGAGCGCACGCGCGTGACCCTCGCGGAGGGCGTCGCGGAGACGCCGGCCTCCAGCCTGGACGTCCTCGCGCTGGACGAGGCCCTCGAGAGACTCGCGGCCCAGGACGAGCAGCTCGTCCGCGTCGTCGAGATGCGTTTCGTCGCGGGCATGAGCGTCGAGGAAACCGCGGGGGTCCTGGGGGTCTCCTCCGCCACCGTGAAGCGCGATTCGGCGCTGGCGCGCGCGTGGCTCACCCGGGAGCTGACGGCGTGAGCGCGCCGCGCGAGCGATGGGAGCGCCTGAAGGACCTCTTCGGACGGGCCCTGGAAAGCGGTCCCGCCGAGCGGGAAGCGCTGCTCGCCGAGGCGGCCGGGAGCGAGCCGGACCTCGCACAGGAAGCGCGCGACCTCCTCGTGGCCCACGAGAACGACGGCGGCCTGCTCGAAGAGATCATGCTGTCGGAGGGTCGCGGACTGCTCGCGAGCGCGCCGGAGGCGCTCGCGGGCCGCCGGCTCGGCGCGTGGGAGCTCGTCGCGCCGATCGGGCACGGCGGCATGGGCACGGTCTTCCTCGCGCGGCGCGCCGACGCCGCGTACGAGTCGCTCGCGGCGGTCAAGCTCGTGCGGCCCGGCATCTTTTCCGCCGAGAGCCTCCTGAGGTTCCGGGCCGAGCGCCAGGCCCTCGCGAACCTGAACCATCCCGGCACCGCTCGCCTGCTCGACGGCGGCAGCACCCCCGAAGGCGTGCCGTATCTCGTCATGGAGTACGTCGACGGCGTCCCGATCGACGAGTACGCCGGCGCGCACAACCTGAGCCTCGAGAAGCGCATCGCGCTCGTGCGGGAAGTCTGCGACGCGGTCGCCTTCGCGCACCGCCACCTGATCGTCCACCGCGACCTGAAGCCCGCGAACATCCTCGTGACCGAGTCGGGGCAGCCGAAGCTGCTGGACTTCGGCATTGCGAAGTTCCTCGGGGACTCGGAGCCCGGCGCGACGCGCGCCGGGGAGCGGCTGCTCACGCCGGAGTACGCGAGCCCGGAGCAGATTCGCGGCGAGCCCGTGACGACCGCTTCGGACGTGTATTCGTTGGGCGTCCTCCTCTATCGCCTGCTGACCGGCCGCTCGCCCTATCGGGCCGCCGAGGGCGCGGGCGGAATCGAGAAGGCCGTCTGCGAGCAGCAGCCCTCGCGTCCCAGCACCGCGGTCGCCCGCGACGAGCCGGACGGAGAGCCGCCGACTCCGGAAGCCTCGCGCCGGAGCCGCCGCCTGCGGGGGGACCTGGACAACATCGTGCTCAAGGCACTGCGCAAAGAGCCCGAGCGCCGCTACGCCTCGGTCGGCGAGCTCTCCGAGGACCTGCGCCGACACCTCGCCGGCGAGCCGGTGATGGCCCGCGGGGACAGCGTCGGGTACCGCGCGTCGAAGTTCGTGAGCCGCCATCGCGTGGGGACTCTGCTCGGCGCGCTCGCGGCGGCCGCGCTCGTCGTGGCGCTCGCCGTCTCGCTGCGCTCCGCCGCGGCCGCGCGCCGCGAGGCCCGAAAGGCCGAGCAGATCCACGGGTTCGTCCAGGCCGTCCTCGGGGCGCCGAGCCCCTGGCGCGACGGCCGCCAGGTCACGGTTGCGGAGGCGCTCGAGCGCGCGGGGCGGCGCATCGGGAGCGAGCTCGCCGGCCAGCCGGACGTCGAAGCCGGCGTGCGCCGCACGCTGGGGGAGACGTGGGCGGGCCTCGGACTCTACGACCGCGCCGAGCCGGAGCTGGTCCGCTCGCTGGCGCTCTCGCGCGCAGTCTACGGCGACGATCACGAGGAGGTCGCGCGGGCGCTGGACGCGCTCGCGCAGGTGCGGACGAGCCGGGGCGACGCCGCGGGGGCGGAGGCTCCCGCCCGAGAGGCCCTGGCGATCCGCCGCGAGCGCCACGGCGAGGAGCACACGGCGGTTGCCGCGGCGTGGACGGCGCTGGGCAGCGTTCTGCAGGAGAAGGGCGACTACCTCGCGGCGGAAGCGGCGCACCGCAACGCGCTGTCGATCTACCGCGCGCTGGGCGCGCGCACGGCGGGAATGGCCGAGACCTTGAACGACCTCGCGGTCACGCTCGGCACACGCGGGGATCTTCGCGGCGCGGAGGCGTACCAGCGCGAGGCGCTCGAGGTCATCCGCGCCGTGTACCACCGCCCGCATCCGGACGTGGCGTCGGCGATGACCACGCTCGCCTCGGTGGTGTGGGACAGGCGCCGGGACCGCTCGGAGGCGGAGCGTCTCTACCGCGAGGCGCTGGCGATGCGGCGCGAGGTCCTCGGGGATCGCCACCCCGACGTCGCCTGGACGCTCTACAACTACGGCTACATGCTGATGGAGGCCGGCGATCCGGCGCGGGCGGAAGGCCTCGCGCGGGAGGCGCTGAGCCTCCGGGGCGCGACGCTGCCGGACTCGCACCCGATGGTGGGCGCCGCGCTCCAGCTCGCCGGCCGCTGCCGGATGGCGCGCGGCGACCCGCGGGGCGCCGAGCCGCTGCTGCGCGAGAGCCTCGCCGTGCGCCGGGCGTCCATGCCGGCGGGGCACTGGCTGCTTTCGAGCGGCGAGAGCGTGCTGGGCGAGTGCCTCGCGGCACAGCGCCGCTTCCCGGAAGCCGAGCGCCTCCTGCTCTCGGGCGCCGAGGGCCTGCGCGAGAAGCTCGGCGCGGAGCATGCCCGCACCAAGGAAGCCGCCGGCCGCGTGGCGGCCCTCTATATGTCCTGGGGCCGTCCCGGGGAAGCGAAGCGCTGGGGCGAAGCGGCGTCTCCGTGAAGCGCCCCCTCGCGGCGCTCGCCGCGCTCTTCGCGACGTTCTGCCTGACGGGGACGGCCGCCGCCCAGGGCCCATCGGGCGACTGGCGGACGATCACCACCCCGCACTACCGCGTGCATCACAGAGTCGAGCTCGAGGCCTGGGCGCGTCGAGCCGCCGAGCGGCTCGAGGGGATCCACGAGGCCGTCTCGGGGCTCGTGGGCTACGCGCCGACGCGCACGATCGACGTGCTCGTGCGCGACCCCGCGGCGTCCGCCAACGGCATGGCCTATCCCTTCCTGGACCGGCCCTACATCGTGCTGTGGGCGACGCCGCCCGCGTCCGACTCCGGCATCGGGTTCTACGACGACTGGGTCGAATTGCTCGTGACGCACGAGGTCGCGCACGTCGTGCACCTGATGCGTCCGCGCCATCAGGGAGCGCAATGGGTGGCGCGGCTGGTCCCCGTGGGGCCCCTCACGCTCAAGGCGCCGCGCTGGCTGATCGAGGGCTACGCGACCCTCGTCGAGGGGGAGCTGACCGGCTCGGGCCGGCCGGCCTCGAGCTGGCGTGCGTTGATCCTGCGGCGCCTCGCGATGGAGGGGAAGCTGCCGGGGTATTCGGAGCTCTCCTCGACCGACGGATGGCTCGGCGGATCGATGGCGTATCTGACGGGATCGGCGTATCTCGAGTGGCTCCAGCAGCGGTCGGGCACGGAATCGCTGCCGAAGCTCTGGCGGCGAATGGCGTCGCGTCGCGGCGGGAGCTTCGACGAGTCGTTCCGCGCGGTCTTCGAGCGCTCGCCGAAGGATCTCTACGACCGCTTCCGCGCGGAGCTGACGGCGTCCGCGCTCGCACAGGAGGAGCGCCTGAAATCCGCCGGGCTCGCGGAAGGGGAGCTCTGGCAGCGGCTCAGCGGCGGCACCGGCTCCCCGCAGGTCTCACCCGACGGGAAAAAGGTTCTCGCGCAACGCGAGCCGGCGCCGCGCAAGGGCTACCTCGCCGTCTGGTCGATCGAGCCGACGGAGGAGGAGCGCGAGGCCGATCGCAAGCGCCTCGAGCGCGACAAAGAGCTCGAGGACGATCCCGAGGAGATCGTCGACTACCGCGACCCCGCGCGCGCGAGAGAGCCGCTCCATCGGTTGCGGCGCGAGAACGGCTTCACGCCCTACGCGCCACGCTGGATGCCGGGATCGGACGCCGTGCTCTTCGCGCGCAACGCCCCGGACGCCGAGGGCGTCCTGCGGCGCGACCTCTATCTCTGGACGCTCGCGACCGGTCGGATCCGGCGCCTCACACGCGGCGCCGACGTCGGCGACGCGGATCCGGCCCCCGGCGGCTCCTGGGCGGCCGGGGTGCGAACCCGCCTTGGCGCCACCGAGCTGGTCCGCGTGGAGCTCGCGGACGGGCGGGTCACGCCGATTCCCACCGACGTCACCGATCCCTGGGCCGTCTGGGGCGATCCGCGCGTGTCGCCCGACGGCGCCACGGTCGCGGCGCTCCTGCACCGGCGCGGCGGGTGGCGGCTCGTGACCGTTCCCGCCTCCGGGGGCGCCGTGTCCGAGGTCGCGCTGCCGGGCGTTCCCATCGGGCCACCCTGCTGGAGCGCGGACGGCGCGAGCCTCTTCGCCTCCGCGGACGTCGAGGGAATCCCGGAGATCGTCGCGGTCCCGACATCGGGCGGCGCCGCGTCGGTCCTGACGCGGACGCGCGGCGGCGGCCTCTCGCCGGCGGCCGCGCCGGATTCCCAGAGTCTCTTCTTCGTCGAGCTGACCGGTAAGGGGATGGACCTGCGCCGGCTCGCGCTCCCGGCCGCGACCGCGCCGCCGATGTCGGAGCGCTCGGGCGAGTGGCCGCTGCTGCCGCCCGCGGCGATGGGAGCCT
>DATBIJ010000044.1:0-3048 GCA_036557025.1 Thermoanaerobaculia bacterium
CATCGGTGAAGTAGGCCTTCTCGGACTGGATGCCCCGAACCGTGAAAAGGCCCTGCGAGGAAAGGCTTTCGCGGTACTTGTTCCGTTCCCAGGCGATCTCGCCGCGCCCGGACGCCTCGGGAGGGGCTCCCGGCGGCGGCAGCAGGCGCAGCTGGACCAGGTGTGCGGCGCCGAGGGGCTTCGCGCCCGATGCCCGTCGGTAGTCTTCGATCACCGAACGCACCGCGTCGCGTTCGGCGCGTTTTGTGCATCCGGCGACCCCGATCGCGAGCGCCGCCGCGACCACGAGAACGGTGCCGGATCGAAATTCGACCCTTCGTCCCGCTCGCCGCCGCGTTCCCGACAAGTCGACCGCCGTCACCCGAGGCCTCGGGCGCGTCGACGAACCCTAAAAAAAACCGTGCTGGCTTGCATTTTTTCGCTTCCCACGCGTTCCCGCACGCGTACAATACCCAACCGATTTCACGCCGGGAACGGCGATTCCAAAATGAGAAGGGGTAGTGAGTATGGCGAAAGATTCCAAGGCCCTGTCCAAGTCCCAGATTGCCGACCACCTCGCGAAGTCGACGGGCCAGACCAAGCGGGTCGCGGTGCAGTTCCTCGATGATCTGACCGCCCTCGCATACAAGGAGGCCAAGAACAGCTTCACGATTCCGGGCGTCGGCAAGCTGGTACTGGTCAACCGCAAGGCGCGTATGGGCCGCAACCCCGCCACCGGCGAGGAGATCAAGATTCCCGCCAAGCGCGTCGTGAAGTTCCGCGTCTCCAAGAAGGCGAAGGACGCGGTCCTCGGCGTCAAGAAGTAACTCCGGTCTTCCTGTCGAGAAGGGCGGCCCTGCGGGGCCGCTTTTCTTTTGCGGCGAATCAGCGCTCGGGAATCGCGACGAAGGTCAGCGTGATCGTGTTCGCCTCGACCGCCTTCGTCGTGGCCCCGACCTCGGCGGATACGGTCACCGCCGCCGGCACGGTGAACGCGACGCCGCCGCGCGAGGAGCGGGACCGCTCGATCCTCGCTTCCAGCACCACCTTCGTCAGACGCTGCGGAAGTCCCTGCTCGCGCGCGACCCGGGCGAGATCGCGCGCCGAGTCCATCGCGGCGCGGACGAACTCCGCGACCCCCGCGACCGCCGGGGCGGCGGCCACGCGCGGCGAGCGAGTCGCCGGGATCGCGAGGACGAAGGTCTGAAGGAAGGAGGTCTCGACCGCCGTCGAGCCTCCGGCCTCCAGCACGAGGATGTTGATTCCCGCGGCCTCCGTCGATGTGCGGCCGACCAGAAGGTGGAACTCGATCGTGTGAAGGATCAGCCCCGCCTCCGCGACGGAGGGATTGCGGCCCGCGGCTTCGTCCGCGATCGCGGCGACCAGATCGGCGGGGGAGACGGTGGGCGGCGCGGGGAGGGGCGTCGGGGCGGAGGCGCAGCTGGTGAGAAGGGCCGTGACGAGTATCAGCGTCGTCGCTTTCACGTTGCCCCCCCTCACCCTACCCTCTCCCCCTGAGGGGGCGAGGGTTTTTCCGGGCCACCCACGCCCGGCGCACGCGGCGGATGCCGTCCTCTTCTTCGACGACCATGTGCGTCTTGCCCTCGCGCAGCAGCTGGGTCGAGTCGGGCGGTGTGCGGCCCGCCTCGGCGATCCGGCCGGCTCGGGCGAGCGAGCGGACGAACGCCCCAGCGTCGGCTTCGTCGCGCTCGCCGGAGTGGTACACGCGCGACGCGGTCCAGATCCCGCGGTTGTCGTAGGAGAAGGAGAAGGGATCGGAGATCTCCACGGCCGCCCCGTCCGCGGGTCCGTACTCGCGCCCGAACAGGAACAGGTCCCGGGCGTGCCGGCCGCGCAGCACGCGCTCCGCTCCCGGGGGGCGAGTCCACACGCGCCCGCGCTCCACCGGGCCCAGCGCCGATGACACGGCCCGAACGACTCCGGTCTCGAGCGGCCGTCCGTCCTCGACGAGCCGGATGTCGGGCTCGGGCTCCCGCAGGCGCGGAGGGCCTTCCTGGGTCCGCAGCCCGCGCGCCTCGAGGCGCCGCGCGATCTCCCGCGCGAGCGACGGGTCGCCGACCGCGGCGCGCACGGTTCGCGCGGCGACCCGCGAGAAGAAGTCGGCGCCGACCGGCGCGGTGGCGCTCGCCTCCGCGAGGAGACGTCCGACCTCTCGGGCCGCGAAGAGCAGATCCGCTTCGCCGCGCCGCGCGCCGCCGAGCGCTTCGTAGACCCCCACGAGGAGATCCCAGAACGCCGCCGTCAGGACGCGGCAGAGCGAGTGCGCCTCGGAGGAGAGCTCGTTGGGCGGCGCCGACTCGGGCAGGTCGAGGGGATCGGACCAACGGAAGTCGTTGACGGCGTCGCGCAGGGCCTCGGGCAGAGCGACCCCCGGACCGAAGCGCGCATAGGCTGCCGCGGCGAGCTCCTCGGCCAAGCGCGAGACGAGATTGGAGCGCGAGAGCTGGCCGCGCGTCTCCTCGACCATCGCCCGAACCAGCGCCGGCTCGTCCAGGGCCACGAGGATCGCCGCGAGATCGCCGAAGGCCTCGTGGAACGCGGCGACCTCGAAGTGAGGCGCGTCCCAGAGATCCGGGCGCACGGCGTCGAGTACGGCGTGTCCCTGCTCGTGCGCGACGATGTCGGGGGAATCTCCGGTGTGGACCGTCTCCCGCGTCGCGGGGTTGCTGTCGCGGAAGAAGCGCAGCCCCTCACGGTCGTAGTAAGCATTGAGGCCCACGCCGGCGATCGGCTCGACGGGCAACACCGGTCCGGGGATCCACTCGTGCGCTTCGGGAAAGTGGTGCGACCAGAGCGATCGGCCGCGCGCCAGCGCGGAGGAGAGCTGCCAGTACAGGAACTCCGGGGTGTCGGGCTCGTAGACCGACGGCGGGGGAGCGGGCCCCTCGACCCGCCAGGCCCAGGGCGTCGTCGGCGACGCGCGAGACGAGATTGGACTCCGCCAGCGCGCCGGCCGTCTCTTCCAGCACGGCGCGGATGAGCGCGGGCTCCGCGAACGCGATCCCGATCGAGGCGAGGTCGCCGAAGGCCTCGTGGAACGCGGCGACC
>DATBIJ010000045.1:0-4138 GCA_036557025.1 Thermoanaerobaculia bacterium
TCGAATCAGCGATAAGCCAATCATAGGTTATCCCGAGTATCCCGGAATGGGTCAATTGCCCGAAGGTCTTATAGACCGATCGCGTGGCGGACGGGTGGCCGGATCGGCTTCCACGGCGCGAGATCGGGTAGCCTCGGGCCGTGGCGAGCACGACGGCCTGGCCGGCCCTCCCCTTCGCGGACTGGAAAGACACCTGCGAGACCTTTCATCTCTGGACCCAGATCGTCGGAAAGATCCGCCTTGCGCAGGCGCCTCCGATCAACCACTGGTGGCAGGTCGTCCTCTACTCCGCTCCGCATGGGTTGACGACCTCGTCGATTCCGTACGGCGCGCGAGGGACGTTCCAGATCGACTTCGATCTCCTCCACGACGCGCTACGAATCGAAACGAGCCAGGGATCGCGCCGAGAGATTCCGCTGCGCCCGATGTCGGTCGCAGCGTTCTACCATGAGGTCATGGCCGCGCTGAAGGCCCTCGGCCTCGACGTCACGATTCTTCCGCGCCCGGTCGAGATCGCCGACGGGATCCCGTTCGAGCGGGACGAAACGCACGGCGCCTACGACGGGGAGGCGCTGCGGCGGTTCTCCAGGGTCCTGGAGCAGTCCACCCGGGTCATGACGGAGTTCCGCGCTCGGTACCTGGGCAAGTCCAGCCCACCGCACCTCTTCTGGGGCGCGCTGGATCTGGCGGTCACGCGCTTTTCGGGGCGCCCCGCGCCCGATCACGCGCCGGTTCCCTTCACGCCCCTGCACGTCGTGCGGGAGGCCTACTCGCACGAGTGCTCGAGCGCGGGGTTCTGGCCGGGCAGCGCGGCTTCGCCGACGCCGGTCTTCTACGCCTACGCCTATCCGGAGCCACCCGCGTTCCGCGAGCACCCGATCGCTCCGGACCAGGCGTTCTACTCGCCGGAGATGAGCGAGTTCTTCCTGCCCTACGACGCCGTCCGGACTTCTCGCGATCCGGACGCGATGCTGATGGACTTCCTCCAGTCGACCTACGAAGCCGCGGCGATCCGCGGCAAGTGGGACCGCGCGGCGCTGGAACGCCCCCCCGAAGCCTAGGAGGTCGTCTCGGGCCGCATCTCGATCATGGAGACGCCCACCGGCGTCGGCGTCGCACCGGCGACGGCCAGGCCGGCTTGGCGCGCGAGCGCGCCGTACTGATCGAGCGTGCGCTCGCGGCCTTCGTTGAGGATCAGCATCCGAAGATCCATCGCCGTGAATTGCCCCGGGTCTTCGCCGGGCGCCACGGTCCGCTCGATGACGAGGAGCCGGGCGTCGGATGACCCCGCGTCCCTCGCGCGGCGCAGGATCTCGACGGCCTTCGCGTCGGCGAAGCCGTGCAGGATGAACTTCAGGATGTAGACGTCGCCGCCCCGCGGCATGACCTCGAAGAGATCTCCCGCGACGACCGACGTGCGCTCCGCCAGATGATCCTTCGCGAACAGCGCGCGGGCCTTCTCCGCCGTCTCCGGCAATTCGACGAGGCTGCCGCGCGCACCAGGGTGCCCCCGCAGGATCTCGGAGAGCAGCGCGCCGCTGCCGCCCCCGACATCCACCACATGGCGAAAGCGGCTCCAGTCGTACGCGGCCGCAATGGCCGGGGCCTGCGCGCGGTTCTGTGTCTCCATCAGATCGTCGAAGGAGGTCCGCTCCGCCTCGCTCATCCCCGCCTCGTCGCCCCGGCGCGGCGGGCGGCCCGTGCGGATGGCCGTCAGCAGATCGACGAAGGCCAGGTCCATGCGCCCGCCGAAGCCTTCCAGATCGAGCCACGCGCGCGTGCCGCTGGGATGGGAGTCGCGCAGGAACTCGGCCCAGTCGTTGACCGCGTAGCGCCCCGGCGACGGCTGGGTGAAAACGCCGCGCGCGATCAGATAGCGCAGGAGCCGTCCGAGCGACTCCTCCTCCGCGCCCGACTTCGCGGCGAGGTCCGAAAGCCGGTCGGCCCCGGCGGCGATGTGATCCGCCAGGCGCAGCGTCGCCGCGACGCGAAGCGCGAGCGGCGTGATGATGTCGGCCTTCTGCCAGAAGGCCAGAAGCTCGGCCATGGGCCGGCGGCCTACCGCAGCTTCTCCCGGAAGAATGCCAGCGTCTTCGGCCAGGCCTGCTGGGATGCCTTGAGGTTCGCGCCGTCGCGCCCTTCCTGCTGGCGCAGGAATCCGTGGCCGGCGCCCTCGTACATCACGGCCTCGTAGGGCTTGCCGAGCTTCTTCATCTCCTCCTGCGCGGGAGGCACCGTCGCGTTGACGCGGGCGTCGTCGCCGCCGTAGAGACCCAAAACCGGCGCCTGAACCTTCGCGAGGCCCGAGGCGTCCGGAGAAGAGCCGTAGTACACGACGGCCGCGGAGACTCCCGGCTGCATCGCCTGCTCGAAGCTGCGCGCCCCGCCCCAGCAGAAGCCGATCGTTCCGACCTTGCCGTTGCCGGCCGGGATCTTCGCGGCGTAGTCGCGCACCGCCGCCAGCCGCGACGCGGTCTCCTCGGGGGTGAGCCCGCGGACGAGCTTCACGACGTCGTCGCGGCTCGCGACCGACTCGGTCCCGCCGCCGTCGGGACCCAGGCCCGAGATCATGTCGGGCGCCACGGCGATGAAGCCTTCCTTCGCAAGCTGGTCGGCGACGCCGCGGATCCAGTCCGAAAGGCCGAAGATTTCCTGGATGACCACCACGACCGGGGCCTTGTCCTTGCGCTCGGGATACACGACCCAGGTGCGGATCGGCGTGCCCGCGGCCGTCTTGACGTCGACGTACTCGCCATGCCGCGGCGAGCTCTCCAGCGCGGCCTTGGCCTGCAGCTCCGAGGGGGGGATTTTCGGATCGCGCGGGCCGGCGACCGGCGCGGCGGTCGGAGCCGTCGCGGGGGCGGCCTGCAGGGCGAGCGCCAGGAACGTCGAGACGATCGGCATCGCGGTCATGTCGTCCTCCCGGCCCGCGATTCTGCCACGCAGGCCGCGGTCTACGTCCGCCGCGCCGTACGGGAGGGGATCCGCGGACGCAGCGACGGCTTGGGCTTCGCCGCGACCTGGTCGTAGTCCGGCATGAACACGATCAGGCCGCCATCCGGCGTGTTCTTCGAGTAGCCCGCCACGAGCTGCTCGTTGTACTTCTCCTGGAAGAAGTCGAAGGGGTCCCGCAGGTCCGCGTCGACGATCTCCAGATCCGCGTCGCTCATCGTCAGCTTGCCGAAGCGCAGCAGGCCGCCGCGGAAGAAAAGGTAGTTCGCGCCGCTGATCGGAGGCTGGAGCGCCGACTCGGGATTCGGCGCGCCGAAGATCTGAACGAGCTTGTCCTTCTCGAGTCGCACGGCGGTCACGCGGCCCTTGATCTGTGGAGGCGGCAGCAATCGCTCCGGATCCAGCAGGAAATCGTCCCCCTCGATCTTCACTGATGCCACGCCCTTCAACTTGAGCAGCTTCTCGAGCTCCAGCCCGAAGAACTCGAGCAGACCCTTCACCGGGATCCCGACGGCCTCGATCTTGGATGGGTGCACGCGGATCCAGTTCTCCGGAGTCACCGAGACGGACCCGACGACCGTGAAGGGAATCTCCACGCCCTTGTGGACGAGCCCCTCCTGCCGCAGCTCGTTGCCGACGATCGCGAAGCTCATCTTCTTCAGCGGGGAGTCGGGATAGGCGAAGACGTAGCCGTTCATCAGGCGGGCCAGGTCGGGTGTCGCGATCGCGATCTCGCCGGAATCGATCTCCAGCACGAAGGAGTCGCGGTCGTCGAAGATCACCGGACCTTCCGGAGCCTTTCGCACGAGCCGTCCGCGCAGGTTGCGAATCTGCAGGGTGACGCCCTCCATGATGCGAAGGTGCACGTGGCGCATCTGGGTCTCGACGTGGGAGGTGCGCGCGGCTGCCGAAGGCGTGGGCTTGGCCTGCGGGGAGCGCACCTCGGAAGGCGATTTCTTGCAGCCGGCTCCGGCTAGGGCTCCGATCAGCAGCAACAGGGCGACCGCAAGGGCTCGCCGCGCGGAGGAGATCCCCATCGCTCCGACAGGGAGCAAAACCCGTGCCTCGGACTACTGTGACGACGTCTTTTGAACCGGCCCCTGGTAGCGGTCGAGCCAGTCCAGGATCTCCCGGATCATCTCGTTCAGCGTGGGCGGCAGATGCCCGCCCTCGAGCAGGGCGAGCC
>DATBIJ010000046.1:0-10493 GCA_036557025.1 Thermoanaerobaculia bacterium
CCGCGGCTGCGGCAATGGCCGACGCCACGATCACCATCATCAATGGCAACGCTCCGGGCGTCGGCTACAACGACCCCACGCCGGTCGCCCCGGTGGGGGGCAATCCCGGCACGACGCTCGGACAGCAGAGGCTGATCGCCGTCCAATATGCGGCGGACCTCTGGGGGCAGGTGCTCGACAGCAACGTCGAGATCTTCGTCCTGTCCGGGTTCGTGACGCGCAACTGTACGGCGACGGGCGCGGTTCTCGCCTCGGCGGGATCGATTCTGATCGTCCGGGATTTCGGAAGCATCCCGCCCTTCCCGGGCGCGGAGTTTCCGGCCACCTTCTACCACACGGCTCTGGCCAACAAGCGAGCGGGCGCGGATCTGATTCCGGGTCCGAACGGGACCACCGCCGATGACATCCAGGCACTCTTCAACATCAACCTCGGTCAACCGGGATGTCTGACGGGATTTCCCTTCTACTACGGGTTGGACGGCAACCACGGCACGATGATCGACCTCGTGTCCACCGCGCTCCACGAGATCGCCCACGGCCTTGGCTTCTCGCAGTTCGCCAACGTCTCCACGGGCCGCCGCCCGGGCGCGGTCGTTGGCCCGGGCTTCGAAGACGGCTTCGATGACATCTACAACCGTCGCCTTCTGGACACGACGCAGAATCTGCTCTGGCCCCAGATGAGCAACGCACAGCGCACGGCGTCGGCGATCAACAGCCGCCACGTCGTCTGGACCGGCTCCGAAGTGACGAATGCCGTTCCGCAGGTTCTCCAGCCCGGAACCCCGCTTCTCCGCGTCAACTCGCCCGGGAGCATTGCCGGCATCTACAGCATCGGACCGGCAGCATTCGGGGCGCCGCTCACGGCGGCCGGAGTCACCGGAAACGTCGTCGTGGGTCTGGATCCGGCGGACGGGGCGGGCCCGTTGACGACCGACGCCTGCTCGCCCTTGACGAATGCGGGCGCCGTCGCGGGCAACGTCGCCCTCGTCGATCGCGGGACATGCGGGTTCATCGTGAAGGTCAAGAACGCCCAGAATGCGGGCGCGATCGCGGTGATCGTGGCGGACAACGTTCTCGACGTCCCGCCTCCGGGCCTGGGCGGCGCGGATCCGACGATCACGATTCCGTCCGGCCGAGTGTCGCTTCCCGATGGGACGTTGATCCGAACCAATCTTCCGGCCAGCGTCACGCTACAGCTGGACCTGTCCGTGATCGCGGGAGCAGACCCGCTCGGCCGCGCGATGCTGAACGCTCCCAATCCGGTGCAGCCCGGATCCTCGATCTCGCACTGGGACCCGATCGCGACCCGGAACCTCCTCATGGAGCCGGCGATCAACGCCGACCTGACGCGGTCGGTGGAGCCGCCCGAGGATCTGACGCTGCCGCAGATGCGGGACGTCGGCTGGTTTCCCGATGCCGACACGGACGGGATCGCCGACGCCGCGGACGCATGCGATGCCTCGATCCAGACGCCGACCGTCGTCATCGACGGCTGCGACTCGGGCGTGCCCAACACGCTGCTGACGACCGGTTGCACGATCTCCGACGAGATCGCCAAGTGCGCCGCGGGCGCCGGCAACCACGGCGGCTTCGTCTCCTGCGTCTCGCATTTCACCAATTCGCTGAAGAAGGCCGGCATCATCACGGGCGCGCAGAAGGGCGCCATCCAGAGCTGCGCGGCAGGCGCGGCGATCCCGTAACACGCGATTCGATCGGTTCCAGAGGCCGGGGCAGTCGCCCCGGCCTCTTTCTTTGCCGCGGCATCTGCCTTGCATCGTGGACGCCAGGATGGCTCTGTCCCTCAAGCCGGCGCACTTGAAGCGCTACAAGGACGTCGCGCTGCTCCTGCTGCGATACGGGCGGGAGGACTACGCACGGCAGCTCGACGCGGATGTCGCCGTGTCCGGCGACGACGCCGTCGCGGCCGACCCGGAGAAGGCGCAGCGTCTGGCCCGCGACCTGGAGCAGCTGGGCCCGACCTTCATCAAGATCGGCCAGCTCCTCTCCACGCGCGCGGACCTGCTGCCGGTCGCCTATCTGGAAGCATTGACGCGGCTCCAGGACGACATCGCGCCCTTCTCCTTCGCGGAGGTGGAGAAGACGATCGAGGAGGAGCTCGGGGCGCGGCTGTCGAAGATCTTCACCGAGTTCCAGGCGGAGCCGGTCGCCGCGGCGTCGCTGGGCCAGGTCCATCGGGCGCGGTTGCGCGACGGGCGGGAGGTCGCCGTCAAGGTCCAGCGCCCCGGCATCCGGGCGCAGATCGTGGACGATCTCGACGCGTTCGAAGAGATCGCGGCGACGCTGGATGCCCACCGAGAGAACGCGGAGGCCTTTCCCCTCGTGCGGCTCGTCGAGGAGCTCCGCCGCACGCTGCTGAGAGAGCTCGACTATCGTCTCGAGGCGCAGAGCCTGAAGATCATCGGCGCCAACCTGGCCGAGTTCCCGTTGATCCTGGTCCCGAAGCCCTTCGACGACTTCACGTCCGGCCGGGTCTTGACGATGGAATGGGTCTCCGGCAGGAAGATCACGGCGCTGCCGGCGGTCGAGAAGCCGGAGCTGCCGGGAGAAAAGCTCGCCGACACGCTTTTCCAGGCGTACCTGAAGCAGGTCCTGGTCGATGGAATCTTCCACGCCGACCCGCATCCGGGCAACGTGCTCGTCACCGACGACCAGCGTCTGGGCCTGATCGACCTGGGCATGATCGGACGCGTCGCGCCGACGCTCCAGGAGAAGCTCCTGCGCCTGGTTCTCGCGGTCGCCGAAGGCCAGGGGGACGAAGCCGCCGAGCGCACGCTCGACATCGCGGAGGGGAGCAAGGACTTCGACGACGGGGAGCTTCGGCGCCGGATCGCGGATCTCGTCGGGCTCCACCAGGAAGTCGCCGTCAAGGATCTGAAGATCGGCAAGGTTCTCCTCGAGCTCACGCGCACGACCGCGGAGTCGGGGTTGCGGCTGCCACCCGAGCTGGCGATGTTGGGAAAGACGCTTCTCCACTTGGACGAGATCTCCCGCACGCTGGATCCCGACTTCGACCCCAACGCGGCCGTCCGCAGGCATTCCGCGGATCTCATCCGTCGGCGGATGGCGGGCAGTGCGACCCCCGGGCATCTCTTCGCGGCACTGCTCGAGGCCAAGGAGTTCGTCGAGAAGCTGCCGGGTCGCGTCAATCGCGTCCTCGATCTGGTCTCGACGAATTCCCTGCGCGTCAAGGTCGATGCCCTCGACGAGAAGGAGCTCTTCTCGGGGCTCCAGAAGATCGCCAACCGCATCGCGACCGGGCTCGTGCTGGCCGCGCTGATCGTCGGGGCGGCGCTGCTGATGCAGGTTCGCACGCGCTTCACGATCTTCGGCTATCCGGGGTTCGCGATGCTCTGCTTCGTCGGGGCGGCGGCGGGCGGTGTCGCGCTGCTGCTCTCGATCGTGGCGAGCGACCGGCCCGCGGGCCCACGAAGGCGTCCGCGCTAACTCCGGCGCAACGCGCCGATTCCCAGAAGCTCGGGCAAGTCCGCGATCGAATCGATGACGAAGGTCGGCCGCGCCGGTGACCGCGCGAGGACCTCCTCGCGGAACTTGCCGGTGCGCACGAGGACGCCGCGCATGCCGGCGTCCTGGGCGCCCAGGACATCGGACTCCAGATCGTCGCCGACGCAGATCGCCTCGGCGGCGGGAACGCCGAGCGATGTGAGCGCGGCGCCGAAGAATTCGGCCGCGGGCTTGCCCAACAGCGTGGCCTTGCGGCCGGAGGCGTACTCCAGCCCGGCGACGATCGCGCCGACGTCCAGGACGTAGCCGTCCGCGCCGAGGAAGTAGCGGTTCCACGCGAGCGTGACGAGCTCGCTCCCATCGAGCAGGTGATGAAGCGCGCGGTTGAGGCGCTCGTAGCGGAAGCTCGCGTCTTCGGAGAGATCCCCGACGACGACCGACTGCGGGGATGTGTCCACCGGCTGGATGCCGCCGAAGTCCTCGAGGACCTCCCCGGCCATCAGGAAATGGCAGCGCGTGTGGCCGCGCCCGAGCAGGTACGCGCGCGCCGCGCTCGCGGGCGTGAAGAGGAGGGCCGGGTCCGCGTCGAGGCCCAGGCGCGCGAGCCGCATCCCGAGCGCCGCCCGCGTCTTGCTGGACGTGTTGGTGACGAAGGCGTAAGGGATGCCCGCGCGCCGGAGCGCCTCGAGCGCCTCGGCCGCGCCGGGCAAGAGTTGCGCGTTGTGGTAGATCGTGCCGTCCAGATCCAGCAGAACGGCGCGCACAGGATGCGTCATCGCGCCGGCCGCTCGCCGGAGAGCTCCTCGTAGAGCGTCAGCAGGGCCTGTGTTCCCTCCTCGCCACGGCCCTTGGCCTCGAGCGCCGCGAGCAGCTGATGAACGAGCGCCGTGGCGGGCAGGGGGACTCTCTGCTCCCGAGCGGCCGCGAGCACGATCGCCAGGTCCTTCTGCTGGTGCTTGATCGCGAAGGCCGGAGCGAAGTCGCGCGCGATCATCTTCTTGCCGAGAACCTCCATCATCCAGGAGTTCGCCGCACCCGCGGTCAACGCACCATGGAGGGCCTCCAGCGGGAGCCCCGAACGCTGCGCGAAGATCATCCCTTCCGAGACCGCGGCAAGCGTGTTCGCGACGACGATTTGATTGACGGCCTTGCCGAGCTGGCCGGCGCCGGAAGGCCCCAGGTGCGTCAGGCGCTTGCCCATGGCTTCGAAGACCGGCCGCGCGGTCTCGAGCGCGGCGGCCTCGCCGCCGATGAAGAAGGTCAGCGTCCCCTCGATCGCGCCCTTCTGGCCTCCGGAGACCGGCGCGTCGAGGAAGGAGAGGCCCGACGCGCCGAGCCTCGCGGCGATCGCGCGCGCCGCGGAGGGCGCGATCGTCGAGCAGTCCACGACGACGGTGCCGCGCGCGGCGGCGGATGACGTTCCCTCCCTTTCGAGATGGACTGCCTCGACCTCCGGGGAGTCGGGGACGCACGAGACGACGACGCGCGCGCGGCGCACCGCCTCCGCCGGCGTCGTCGCGGCCGTCACGGTGTGCCCGGCGGAGCGCATCTCGTCGGCGAAGGCCTGAGCCTTGCCCGCGGTGCGTGTGGACACCGTGAGCGCGAATCCCTTGCGCGCGAGGTTTGCGGCCATCGGGCGTCCCATGGTGCCCAGCCCGACGAAGGCAACGGGGAAGTCCATGCGCGGCTCCTCCGCGCGCGATTCTAGACGGCGAGGCTTGACATCTCCCGGGCGCTGGCTTTCACTGGAGGCCAGACGGCTCCACCGACAATGAAGGTTCGATTCCGAACCCGCCACGGCGGGCCCGATCGTCCGGTCTCTGTGGGCGGGAAGATCTTCCTCTCGCTCTTTCTGTCGGTCTTTCTCGGGATGGGTCTGGTGTTCACCTACCTCGTCGCCCGAAGCGCCGTCGGGACGATCAAGACCTACCGCTGGGAGGAGACCCCATGCCGGATCCTCGAGAGCGGGATCCGGGAGGACTCTTCGGGAGGCTCGCGGAAGTTCGTCTTCGAGGCGGCCTACGAGTACGCGACGCCCGCAGGCTCGCGCACGTCGCGGACGATCCGGCTCGGCGACTCGGGCTCCGACGATCCGACCGACGCCGAGAAGCTCCTCTCGAAGTATCCGAAGGGCGCGTCGGCCCGCTGCTACGTGAACCCGAGCAATAGAGAGGAAGCGCTGCTCGAGCGCAACAGCCTCTGGTCGCTGCTGTTCGTCTTTCTCCCGCTGATCTTCGTCGCCGTCGGGGGCGGCGGGATCGCCGCGGTCTGGTGGAAACCGAAGCCCAGGCCCGGGATCGACGCCGGCACGGTCGTCGAGCCGATCTCCTCGAAGGGGAAGCGCTCGACGGCGCTGGCCCGCGGGTGCCTCCCGGCGTTTCTCGGGCTGTTCTTCGTCGTCGGGGCCGCGGTGTTCTACTTCGCCTTCTTCCGTCCGGGCCTGAAGGTGTTCGCGTCCCGGTCCTGGCCGCAGGTCCCCGCCCGGGTGATCTCGAGCGAGGTGGGCTCGCACACCGGCGACGACTCCACGACCTACAGCGTCGACGTGCTTTACGAGTACGAGTTCGGCGGACGGACCTTCCGCTCGAAGCGCTACGAGTTCCTCGGCGGCTCCTCCAGCGGCTACGACGGGAAGGCCGCGATCGTCGCGCGGTATCCGGCGGGCTCCACGACCGTGTGCTTCGTCAACCCGGAGGATCCGACCGAGGCGGTCCTCCACCGAGGCTTCACCAAGACGTATCTCGTCGCGCTGGTCCCGATCCTCTTCATGGTGGTCGGGGGCGGCGGCGCGATCCTCGCGTTCCGATCCCGCGGCCGCATCGGATCGGCGGCTCCGGGCGCGGACCTCGCCGCGGCGCGCGCCATGCCGGCCACTCCGGCGATTTCGGGTCCGGGGCCGATGAAGGCGGCCGCGTCGCCGGCGGCGAAGTTCGGCTGCCTGCTGGGCGTCGCGCTCTTCTGGAACGGCATCGTCTCGGTCTTCGTCTGGCAGGTGGTCAAGGCCTGGCGCGCGGGCGGCGGCCTCGGCTGCGACGCGCTGTTCTTGCTGCCGTTCGTCGCGATCGGGCTCTTCCTCTTCGGCGCGGTCGGACACGCGTTTCTCGCGATCTTCAACCCGCGCCCGACCCTCGAGATCTCCTCGCACGCCATTGCGGTCGGCGGGTCGGCCAACGTGAGCTGGACCTTCACGGGCAACGTCTCTCGGATCGACACGCTGACGCTGAAGCTCGTCGGAGTCGAGGAGGCGCAGTACCGCCGCGGGACCACGACGTCCACCGACCGGGAGACCTTCGCCGAGATCACGCTGTTCGAGAGCGCCCCGGGGATGGGCGGGATGGCGGCCTCGGGCACGGCGCGCCTCGCCGTGCCGGCCGACACCATGCACAGCTTCGAGGCCCCGCACAACAAGGTGATCTGGAAGCTGTCGCTGCGGGGAGCGATCGCGAAGTGGCCGGACGTCAGCGAGGAGTTCCCGATCGTCGTGACCCCGGTGCGCGAGGGGGGCGGGTCGTGAGCGAGATCCGGGTCGCGCTCGCGGGTGGCGCCGAGGGATTCCGTCCGGGCGAGGAAGTTTCGGGCACGGTCTCCTGGAACCTCGAGATCCCCCCGTCACGGCTGGAGGTCCGGCTGTTCTGGCACACCGAGGGCAAGGGAGACAGCGACGTCCAGATCGCCTGCATGGAGACTTTCCCGGACCCCGGACGCGAGGGGAGCCGCAGCTTCCGCATGCGGATTCCGGACGCGCCCTGGAGCTTCTCGGGAAAGCTGATCTCGTTGAAGTGGGCGGTCGAGGCGGTCGCGGAGCCGGCGGGTGTCGCGGGAAGCGCGCCGATGGTGGTCTCGCCGACGGGGCGCGAGATCGTCATCGGGAAGCCGGCGGAGTGATCGTGCTGGCACGCGAGAATCCTTTCGCCGCGGCACGCGTCCTGAAGGTGCGCTACCGGCTGGACGAGGCGCGCTGGGCGGATCTGATCGCGCGCCTGGAGTCTCTCGGCATGCGGGGCGCGATCGTCGGGAGGAAGGGACACGGCAAGACCACGCTGATCGAGGACCTCGCGCGGCGTCTCGCGGCGCGCGGCCATTCGACGCGGCTCGTGCGCCTGGAGTCCGGCCGACGGGATCTTCCGCCGGAGGTGCGCGCGGCCCTCGCCGGCGGCAGCCCGCGCGAGGTCTTCCTCGTCGATTCCGCCGGGCAGCTCCCGCTCGCGCGCCGCCTCTGGCTCTATGCGGCCAGCCGCCGCGCGGGCGGTCTCGTCGTGACCGCCCACCGCCGGGGCCTTCTGCGTACGCTCCTTCGTCTGGAGACGACGCCACAGATCCTGGAGGCGATCGTCCGGGAGGTCTCCGGCCGCGAGGTCGCGTCGTTCGGATGCTCGGCGCGGGAGCTGCACCGGCGACATCGCGGCAACCTCCGCGACGCCCTGCGCGAGCTCTACGACGTCTGCGCGGGTCGGTCGCTCGCCCGCGCCTCGTAGGGCGCCGAGTCTCCGCCGGATCTCCCGACCCCTGACTTCCGGCACGGGACAACGCGCCGGGGCGCGGGCGAGACTCGCGGCAAATGGGGAGCACGGAGCTTCGCGCGTCGGCGCGCCGGATGCTTCGGTCGCCCGGGCCCACGGTCCTGGCGGCGGCGATGCTCGCCGCGGCGATCGGCGTGGCGACGGCGGTGTTCGCGGTGGTCGACGGCGTGCTGTGGAAGTCGCCGCCGTACGAGAGCCCGGATCGCATCGTGCGGCTGGAGGAGGAGAGCCGCGAGCGGGGCGTCGAGCACGCCGGTCCCTCCCCGGGCAACTTCCTCGATTGGGAAAGGCGCTCCCGCTCGTTCGGGGCGATGGCGGGATGGTACGTCTCCTCGCGCACGCTGCGGGGAGACTCGGATGCGAACCAGGTCGACTGCGCCGAGGTGTCGGCCGCGTTCTTTCGTGTCTTCGGCGTGCCGGCGGCGCTGGGCCGCGCCGAGCTGCCGCCCGGAGAGGCCGGCGCGAGCTTCAACATCGCCAACGAGTTCCAGACCGGCGGCCGATACGCGGTGCTCTCGCATGCGCTCTGGCGGACGCGCTACGGCGGCGACTCCGCGGTGATCGGGCGGACGATCCGGCTCGACGGCCTCGAATGGGAGGTCGTCGCGGTGATGCCGCCGGGCTTCGAGACGCCGGGAAGGCGATCGGATCTCTGGGCCTTCTGGGACATGCACGCCTCGTATGCGCCGCCGCGGTTTCCCGCCGGTCCGCCGCACAGCTTTCGCTTCCTGGAAGTGATGGGTCGTCTCGCGCCGGAGGTCTCGCTTCCGGCGGCTCGCGAGGAGCTCGCCGCGATCGCCGCCGCGCTCGCGGCGGAGTACCCGAGCGACAACGAGGGCTGGAGCGCGCGCGCGGACCCGTTCACCGAAGAGGACCGGGCTCCCGCGCGGCCGCTGCTGGCGGCGCTCTCCGGCGCCGCGGCCCTCGTGCTCGTCCTCGCCGCCGTGAACGCCGCGAGCCTGCTGATGGCGCGGGCGTCGGCGCGGTCGCGGGAGACGGCCGTGCGGGCGGCGCTGGGCGCATCGCGCGCGCGGCTCGCGCGTCAGGGACTCCTCGAGGGTCTGCTGCTGGGCGCCGCCGGGGGAATCGCCGGCGTCGCGCTCGCGTCGATGCTCGTGCGGGCCCTGCCAACGCTCGCGCCCGACGCGCTGCCGCCGGGCGCGCTCGTTCGACTCGACTTTCGCGCGCTGGCCTTCGCCGTCGTGGCGGCGATCGGGGCAGGGCTCGCGGCGGGTGCCGGGCCCGCGGCCGCGGCCGCGGCAAGCCGGCCGGCACGCGCGCTGCGATCCGTCGGCCGCGGCGCCGGGGGCTCGCGTACGGATCGCCGATTGCGCGCGGTGCTCGTCGCCGTGCAGGTCGCGATCGCCGCCGCCCTGCTGACGGCCGCCGCGCTGCTGGGCTCGAGCGTGCGGCGCCTCCAGGCGCTCGACCCGGGCTTCGACGCGCGGAACCTCGTCGTCGGGAGGATCTATCTCGAGACGCGCGCCTACTCCGGTCCCGGGAAGGCGACGGAGTACTACCGGACGCTGCTGGAGCAGCTCGCGGCGCACCCGTCCGTCGCGGCCGCCGGCGCGTCGACGGTCTTGCCGATGGGTCGCGTCGGGATCGACTTCACACGCCCGGCGTGGGCAGAGAGCGACGGCGTCGTCGAGGGGAAGGACCGGCCCGTCTCGATCCGCATGGCGACACCAGGCTACTTCCCCGCGGTCGGCATGCGATTGAAGGAGGGCCGGGGTCCGTCGCCCGACGACCGCTGGCGCGGCCCCCGCGTGATCGCGGTCAACGAAGCCGCGGCGCGGATGTTCTTTCCGGGCCGCCGCGCAATCGGCGAGCGGCTCGTCATCGACTATCAGGGCGGGAGATACCCCTACGAGGTCGTCGGCGTCGTCGGCGACACGCTCGGCTACGGTCCGCGCGAGGCCACGCCGCCGGAGGTCTTCATCCCCCACGCCGCGAACCCGTACCTGGCGATGAACGTGGTCCTGCGGGCGAAGAGCGGCGCGGCGCCGGCGATCGCCGCGCTGCGCGAGGCGGTCGCGCGACAGGATCGCTGGCAGCCTCTGCACAGCGTGACCACGATGGACGCGCTGCGGGAGAGCTTCATCTCCCGGGAGCGCCTGGCCGCGGCGCTCTTCTCGGTGCTCGGAACGCTGTCGATCCTGCTCGCCGCAGGAGGCCTCTTCGGTCTGCTGTCGTATTCGGTGGCGCTTCGCTCGATCGAGATCGGCATTCGGATGGCGGTGGGCGCGACGCCGGGCCGGCTGGTCGGGATGGTGGTGGGCGAGGGCATGCGCCTCGCGGTCGCGGGCTGCGCGCTGGGGCTTCTGTCGGCGCTCGCAACGGCCGGAGCGCTCGCGTCGCTGCTCTATCCGGCCGGGCGCATCGAGTGGACGGCCTTTTGTGCGGCCGCGTCGATCCTGCTCGCGGCGGCGGCCGCGGCCTGCTGGCTGCCCGCGCGCCGCGCGCTGCGCGTCGATCCGGCCTCCGCCC
>DATBIJ010000047.1:0-26712 GCA_036557025.1 Thermoanaerobaculia bacterium
TCAACGTCAGGAGGGCCGCGGCGGCGCCGAGCGCGGCCGCCACGAGAAGGCGAGCGGATCCGGACTCCCGTCGCGCGAGAAACGCGATCGCCCCGAGCGGCAACAGCAAGGCCAGCACGAGGTAGGGCGCCAGGAACGGCCCCGAGATCTGGAACCACCGCACCTCGCCGCCGCCCGTTCCGGTCCAGCCGATCAAGCCGACGAAGTTCTTGAACGTGTGGTCGAGAACGGGATTCGAGGAGAGGTATGCGATGAGCGCGGAGAGCGAAAACGAATCCCCCGAGGTCACATGCATCGGCGCGGACAGTCCGAGCAGGCGGTGTCGCAACGCCCAGAGGGCGGGCAGCGCGCCCGCCGCGGCGGCGGTCGCGGTCCACTCCATCGCCCGCCGCCCTCCCCGGGAGGCGAGATGCCGGCCGGCGAAAAGGACCAGGGGAGCGGCCGCGGCCAGCGCGGAGAGCTTCGTGACGCCGGCGAGCGAGAGGGCCGCGCCCATGGCGAGGGCGTCGACGAAATCGCCGGCGCGGACGAGCCGCACGAAGAAGTACGCCGCGACGCCCATGAGCAGCGCCAGCAGCACGTCGTGGTTCGTGCCGCTCGAGAGATGAGTCCACATCGGCAGAAAGGCGACCGACGAGGCCGCGGCGAAGGACAGCACGGCGTCTCCCGACGCCTCCCGCAGCAGCAGGAAGAAGATCCAGATCCCGACCGCGCCGCAGAGCGCCGAGAGCAGACGCGGAGCGCGGTCGCGCGTTGCGGGATCCGCGGTCGCCAGGTTGCCCGCGGCCAGGAAGGGCACGGCGAGCAGGTGATAGAGCGGAGGGTGCTGGGCCGTCCAGTTCAGGACGGGGCCGTCTTGCGCCCGCGCCGGGTTCCATCGGCGCGCGAGATCCCCCGGGATGACGCTCCGGCCCGGCTGCGGCATGCCGCGGCCTTCCGCGATGTCCCGGACCAGCGCGAGGTGACCGACCTCGTCCGGAACGTCCCACAGCGGCGTGACGAACAGCGCGAGCGCCGCCGCCTTCAGAAAGAAGAGCACGGCGAGGGCCGCCATGGCCCGCGAGGCCCGATCCCCCGAGCGATTCGAGCCGGCGCCGGCGGCCATTCGGCGCGATTGTACGGCGGCGTTGGAATACGATTCCTTCCACCGTGGCGCCGGCCCCCACAACGGAAAAGACGAACCGTTTCCCGCTCGGCCGGATCCTCGTCTACCTGGGCGTCGGGGCGGCGTCCGGCTGGCTGGTCTCGCTGCTTCTGGGCGGTCGCGAGCCGCGCGCCTGGGCCGCCTCCGCGCTCGTCGGGACGGTCTGCACCTTCGTGATCCTCGCGCTGGAGATCGCGCTCCACCGGCGCCTCGAGGCGCTGCCGGAGGGCAGGCGGCGGCTCGTGCGCGCCGTCCTCTACTTCATCGGCGGCTGTGCCGGGTTCCTTCTGGGGCGCCTGCTCGCGCTGTGGATCTTCTGGGGCCGGGTGTCCTCGCCGCTGCCCACCGATGACCAAGTCCCCGTCGCCGTCGGCGGGATCGCGGCCGCCGTCATCGGGTTGCTGATCTACACCTTCACGGTGCTCCAGGATCGGCTGCGCGACAGCGTGGCGCGGCTGAAGGAAGCGGAGTTCGCGCAGAAGGAGATCGCGCTGGCACGCGAGATCCAGGAGCGGCTTCTGCCCGAGGGAGACCTCGCGGGGCCGGGCTGGCGCATCGGCGCGCGCAACCTCGCGGCCCGCGGGGTCGCGGGGGACTTCTTCGACGTGCTGACGGCGGCGGACCACACGCTGTACCTCGTGATCGCCGACGTGGCGGGCAAAGGTATCGGCGCGAGCCTGATCATGGCGACGGTGAAGGCGCTGCTGCCGCAGGCGTCGCAGGATCGCAGCCCGGCCCAGACGCTCGACGCCCTGAACGAGCGCCTGAACGGGAAGCGCCAGGTCGGGCGGCTCGCGCGGGGCGAGTTCGTGGCAATGGCCATCGCCCGCTACGATCCCGCGAGCGGCTCCCTCGAGCTCGCCAACGCGGGCATGCCGGACCCGTACCGGTTGCGAAACGGCGTCGCGGCCGAGCTTCTTACGGTTCCCGGCGAGCGCTTTCCGCTGGGGACCTGGTCCGGCCTGTCGTACCAGCAGACGAGCCTGCAGCTCTCGCCCGGGGATCGGGTGCTGTTTGTTTCCGACGGCCTGCCGGAGGCGCCGACCGCGGCGGGCGCGCCGCTGGGCTACGAGGCGTTGGCGGGCTCGCTTCCTCCGATCGACGGGGCTCCGCCCGGGCGATGGCTCGAGCGTCTCTTCGAGATCGTGCGCACCGCATCGCAGGAGACCCGGGAGGACGATTGGACGGCGCTGCTGCTGGAGCACCGAGGGGAGACGCCGGCATGAGCGAAGCGGCGGCACAGCCCGCGGCGGCAAAACCGAAGACCCGCTATGTCCGGGAGCGGGTGCCTCTGCGGGCGCTCGTGCGCCCGGCCTCCGCCTCGGTCGGGCTGGGCCTCCTGATGGCGGCCTTCCTCTACTTTCTTCAGCCGAATTTCTTCCGGTTGCGCGTCTTCGGGCACGGGGCGCTCATCGGGCTCATCATCTTCCTCGCGTGCTTCGCGGCGGAGTGGCTCCTGGAGCCGTGGCTCGAGCAGCGCTCGCGCGGCGCGCGGCTGATCGGGCGCGGGCTGATGTACTTCGTCGCGGCGAACGTCGGCTGGTTCTCGGCCACCTGGATCGCCCGGGAGCTCGGCCTCGTGCATCCGAAGGTCTTTTCGGCCGGCGCGAAGCTCGTGCTGATCAACGGCATCCTCGCCGTCCCGCTCGCGTTCGCGTTCTACGGTTACGGGGCCCTGAAGGAGCGCCTGCAGAAGAGCGCGGTCCGGCTGAAGGAGGCGGAGTTCGCGGAGAAGGAGCTCGAGCTCGCTCGATCGATCCAGAAGCGCCTGTTGCCGGCGCCCGAGCTGGAGGAGCCGGCGTTCCGCCTCGCGGCGCGCAACGGTCCGGCGCGGTGGGTCGCGGGCGACTTCTACGACGTCTTCCGCCTCGCGGACGGACGCCTGGGGATCGCGGTTGCCGACGTGGTCGGCAAAGGCATGGGCGCGAGCCTCATCATGGCCTCCGTGAAAGCCGTGCTGCCCTTCGTCGCCTCGGGCGTCGGCGCGGCCGAGGCGCTGCGGCGCCTGAACGCGAAGCTGGCCACGGAGCTGGCGCCGCGGGAGTTCGTGGCCCTGACCTTCGCCCGCTACGAGCCCTCCTCGGGACAGATCGAGATCGCCAACGCCGGCCTGCCCGACCCGTACCTGATCTCGGCGGGCGCGCCGCCGCGGGCCCTGTCGGTGCCGGGCGCGCGTTTTCCGCTGGGCGCGCGCGCGACCACCTCCTACGAGGAGCTGACGCTTCTTCTGGCCCCCGGCGATCGCGTCCTCTTTCTGACCGACGGCATGCCCGAGGCCCCCGATCCCAGCGGCGATCCGCTCGGGTACGAGGCCTTCGCGGCGATGCTGCCCCCGCTCTCGTCCGGGGAGCCGGGAGGGGGGCTCGATGGGCTCTTCGCGCGCGTCGCCAGCGCCACGCAGGAAACGCGCGAGGACGACTGGACCGCGCTCCTGCTCGAACATCGGAGGAACACGTGATGCTCGCTTCCCTCCTTCTCGCGACGATGGCGTCGCTCGCGGCCGCGGCGCCGGCAAAGACCGCGACCGCTCCCCGCGCGCCCGCGACCCCCGGTCCGACACGCCCCGCGCCGAAGGCGCCGCCGGTCACGCCGCCCAAGGGCGTCGAGGCGGTCTCGCTTTCCGGAGAACCGCTGCCGTCCCCGACGCTCGCCTCCGATCTGCGCGAGAAGCTGGAGGCCGACCTCTCGGCGGCCTGGTCGCGGTGGCAGCAGAACCCGGACGATCCCGACAACGTGATCTGGGTGGGACGGCGCCTCGCCTATCTCGGGCGCTATCGGGAAGCGATCGACTTTTTCTCGTCGGGAATCGAACGCTTCCCATCCGACGCGCGCTTCCTGCGCCACCGCGGGCATCGCTACATCACGACGCGCCGCCTCGCGCTGGCGGAGGAGGACCTCGCGAAGGCCGCCGAGATGACCCGCGGCAAGCCCGACGTGGTCGAGCCCGACGGCCAGCCCAACGCCCGTAACGTGCCGACGAGCACGCTGCAGACCAACATCTGGTACCACCTCGGCCTGGCGCGCTACCTCATGGCGGACTTCGCCGGAGCCGCGGAGGCGTACCGGGCCGGCCTCGACGCGTCCAAGAACCCCGACATGGACGTCGCGATGCGCTACTGGCTCTACCACGCCCTCATGCGGGCGGGGCGCAAGGCGGACGCGGTCGCGATCCTCGTCCCGGTCGACGCGCGGATGGAGATCATCGAGAACCGCGAGTACCACCGCCTCCTGCTGCTCTACAAGGGAGAGGGCAAAGCCGAGGACCTGCTGGAGGCGGCGGGGAAGAGCGGAGGAGACGCCGTCTCGATCGGAACGGCGGGCTATGGCGTCGCCGCCTGGTGGATCGAGCAGGGCGAGAGCAAGAAAGCGCTCCCGCTGCTGCAGCGTGTTCTTCGTGAGAGCTCGTGGGCGAGTTTCGGGCGGATCGCCGCGGAGGCGGAGATCGTTCGGATGCCGCGCTAGCGGGCGTCCGGCCGCCGGCGGAAGATCATGAAGAGGGCCAGGCTCGGCAGAAATGCGACGAAGAACGCCCCGAGCGTTCCGGCGGACATCGCCTGGCGCAGCGGCGGCGCCAGCGTCTTCCAGGATCGGGCGGCGTGAGTGGAGATCCAGACGACGACGAGCCAGAGGACGGGCATCGCCGCCATCGCGGCGGTGATTCGCGAGAGGTGGGTGCGCGGCCGCTCTTCCCCCTGCCACGCCCGCCAGGCCGCGAGCAGCAGCGCGGCGTTGAGCAGCGCCCCGATCCCGTTCGCCACGACGTTCGCCCAGCGGGCCGTCTCGAATCGGCCGGCCAGGAACGCTTCCGGAGAGCCGGCGGGGGGCGCGAAGTTTCGGACGAAGTACGTCAGGCTGTAGAGAAGCCCCAGCGCTCCGATCGCGAGCGCGAAGGAGAGCGCGGCGCGGCCGCGTCCCGTCGGACTCGGCACCGCGGGCGGCGAGACGAGTCCGGCGGAAGAGCCTGCGGGCCCGCTGGGCAGGATCCCGAGCTTCGATAAGCCCTTCGCGATGCGCGGCGCGATCGAGGCCGCGCCATCCGGCGGCACGTCGATCGACACCGCCGCCCCGAGAGCCAGCCGCCACTCCTTGCGCCGCTGCTGAAACTCGACGTGCGAGACGCCACGGCGCAGCGGCACGAAGACCTTCGCCCCTTCATGCGCCCGGACGACCTCCTTCGTCACCTGGTCGGAGGAGAGCGAGTCGGGCGAGATGATCAGGACGACCGCGCGGCACCGCTCGATCTCCTCCTCGACGTTGAGGAGGTAGGAGGTGCCGGGCTCGCTGTCCTCCTCGTACGTCCAGGTCGAGTAGCCGGCGGCCCGCAGGCCGCGCGCGACCTCGAGCGCGACCTCGGCGTCCTCCTCGGCGTGGCTTACGAAGACGTCGGCCATCGGCCGCTGTCTCTCCGATGACGGCTCTCGGGGGTCTCCCAGTAGATCAGCCCGGCGAGCAACGCGGCGACGACGTAGGTCAGGAGGAAGAAGCCCGCGGCCATCACGTTCATCGCGAAGACCCGATCGCCGCGCGAGAGGGCGAGCGCGATCGGCAGGCCGTCCAGAAGCGCGGAGAAGAACAGCCCGACGAACACGGCCGTGCGCGGCCCCGGGCCGAAGCGGGGACGGATCGCGGCGTAGAGCCAGGCGGTCGCGAATCCGAGCACGATCGAGGAGGTCAGCATCGAAAAGACCCACGCGGCAGGGGTCGTCGACTCCGCCGCCGGCGGGCGCGTGCCGGCGAGATCCAGGAATTCCAGGTTCATGCGGCGCGACAGCAGGAAGCTCAGCGCGAACACGATGCTGGCGACGAGTCCGCCGAGCGCGAGCGCGCCCCAGGTCATGCGACGCGGGGCCCGGTAGGGTCCGCGCTCGGAAGATTCGGCCACGCCCGTCAGCCCCCGTACCACTCCGCGTCGAGCATCACGCGCACCCACTCCGCCTGGTCGTGCGCCAAGACGTACTCGCACAGCGCGATCGCCGCGAAGCCGGAGAGCGGGTCCGCCGCGGCGTCGAGCCGCTGAGACAGCGCGTCGAGCTCGCGCCGGCGCGCCCGGGCTCGGCTGCGGTTGCGCAGGAACTCGTTCGCCTGCTTGTAGGTTCGGACTCCCGCCCAGGCGGCCGGAAAGATCGCGGCGAGGGCGGCGAAGACGGCGCTGCCGGCCTTCATCGAGGACTGGATCTCCGGACGCAGCCACTCGAGCGATCCGAACAGGACGTGCGCGATCACGAAGGCGAGGCTGGCGAAGAAGACGACGGGCAGGATTCGCTGGTTGTCGTACCAGCGCCCGTGCTTGCGCTCCGCGCGCGTCTCGAAGTACTCCTGCTGAACCGAGAGCCGCTTCCGGCGGTAGTAGCCCCGGAGCGCCTCCCAGAGACCGGGCTCCATGCCGGTGCAATCCCCGGCGCTCTCCGGGGGAGCCGCCGCGCCGCCCTCGGAGACCTCGTGCAGGCCCGGCGCGGCCGCGGGCAGCTCGTCGAGCTCGCGCCGGAGGCGCGCGCGGATCGCGCCGGGCTCGGGCCGCGGTCCGCACCAGAACGCCGCGTCGCCGAATACCCTGAACTTCAGCAGCCGGATCTGCTCGGCGCGGGCGCGCTGGAGGAGCCAGTGGTCGCGGCTGAAGCGCAGGTAGCCCGTGATGACCGCGACGACGGCGACGAACGCGAAACCCGCTTCGAAGAAGAGCCCGACGGCCTTCGCGCTCTCGGTGAGCGTCGGATCCAGCGCCTGGAGGATGGCGGCGGCGATGATCGCGGCCGAGAGTGCCGTGGCGGCGGTCCGCGTCGTTTCGCGGTGCCGCGCTTGCGCGCCCAGGGCGGACGCGTCCGCCTCCTCGAAGGGCGCGACGAGGACGTCGGCGCAGGCCAGAAGGTAGTCCTCGAGCCGTTGCGGCCGGCCGACTTCCGCCGCGTCGTGCATCTCGTCGCCGCCGATCGGGGGCGCGACGATGCGATAGCGCAGCTTCAGGATCGCCCGAAGAGTCTCCCGGGACGTCCGCCGGTCGTACTCCTTCTCGGACTCCGGCAGCTCGTCGTAGGGGACCAGCGACGGATGCGTCTTCTTCGCATCGTCGCGCGTGGGACCGTAGCGCCAGCCGTCGGCGATCCGTTGGCGGGCCCAGACGTCGTGCGTGTTCGCGGCGAGCCGCTCCTCCAGCGCCTCGAGCGACTCGGGCAGGCGCACGCCGTCCGTTTCGAGCGGAGTCGGAACCCAGGTCATCGGGAGCCTCCGCGGGGTGCCATCCTTCTCGGGTGCCGCCTTATATACACCCGGGCGGATCAGATGCGGTGGATCAGCAGGTACACCAAACCGATGATCACGATGAACACGCCGGCGCCCCGGTTCAGGACGGTGAGGCGGGGGGCGTCGAAGTGTCCCCGCACGGCGTGCGTTCCCAGGACCAGGACGGTCCACCAGAGCATGGAGCCGGCCAGGACTCCCACGACGATCCACCCCGCCGGGGCGCGGTTGTCGCCGACGTGCGCGAGGCCGGCCGACGCGAAGACCGCCGCGAACGCCACGAAGGTCATCGGGTTGGTCAGCGTCAACACGGCGGAGGAGAGGAAATCCCCGAAGAGTCCGTGCCAGCGAGGGGAGACCTCCCGCTCACGGGGTTGGGAGCGGTAGGTGCGGATGCCGAGGATGATCAGCACGATCCCCCCCAGCATCTTGAGCACGAGTCGATGCTCCAGGAGCAGCGACGAGATCATCGAGATGCTGAAGGCCGCCACGAGGCCGTAGAGCGCGTCCGCCGTCGCCGCGCCGAGGCCCGAGATCAGGCCCGACGGCCTCCCCCGAGCCACCGTGCGCTGAATGCAGAGCAGCGCGATCGGGCCCACGGGTGCCGCCAGCGCGAACCCGATGACGAGGCCCTTGAGAAACCAGAGGCTATCCAAAGCGGGGGGAACCCGGGCGCGGCGCGGCAGCGCGCGGGTTTCCGGGAGGCGGCCATCGGCGCTGGAAAATCAGGGCGAAAGCCTACATCGGGAGCGCCGGGGGCCGGCAACGTCGGGCCTCGCCGCACGAGCGCCTTGACGGCCGCGGACGGGCGCCTTACCCTGCCTGCTCCCGATGAGCCTGCGCCACGAAGAACGCAGCAGCCGGAGCCGGACCCAGATTCAGGATGCGGCGCTGCGGCTCTTCTCTCACCAGGGCTACCGCGGCACCAACATGCGGGAGATCGCGCAGGCGGCGGGATTGTCGCTCGGAAACCTCTACCACCATTTCCCCGACAAGGAAGCCATCTTCAAGACCTTGCTCGAACAGTACTGGGAGGCGATGGAAGACCCGGATCTGCCGCTCAACCGCGCGCTCGCCAACGGCGCCTTCCCCGACGACCTCGAGGCGCTGGCGCGCGCCGTGCGCGAGACCCTGGAACAGCACCGCGATCAGATCGCGCTGATCTTCGTCGACGTGATCGAGTTCGAGGGAAGCCACATCCGGAAGTTCTACGCGGGCATGGCAACGCGGCTCGAACGGTTCCTCTCCGCCGAGCCTCGCGACGGGAAGCTCGCGTCGCGGCTTCGCCCGGAGGTCTCCCCGCTCTCGGCGGCGCTGATCGCGAGCCGGCTCTTCATGGCCTTCTACACGGTCGAGGTCGTCTTCCGCGTCCCCAACCACTTCGGGAAGCCACCGGAGGAGGTCGTCGCGGAGATTGCGGCCGTCCTCCGGCACGGGATGCTCAAGGACCGCTGACGTCCGACGGGGCGTCGATCGCCTGCTTCAGGGCCGGAAGCAGGAGTCCCGGGCACTCGCGCGCCGGCACGTGTCCGCATCCCGGCAGGTCCACGAGCCGCGCCTGCGGCAGGCGTCGGGCGACCTCGCGGGCGTACGAGTAGGGGAGCAGCTCGTCTTCGTCCCCCCAGATCAGGACGACCGGCGCGCGCACCTGGGCGAGGCGATCGTCGAGGAGCCACGGGGCGTAGCTCGTCCGCATCAGCCGTGCGAGCGGAGAATCCGCGGAGCGGCGCGCGACATCGTCCAGAAAAAACCCCGCGGCCTTCGGTGCGGCGGGACCCGTCAGCGCGTCGAGCATGCGCCGCGCCTCCTCCCGCGTCGTCGGGAGCATGTTGACGACGCCGGAGAATTGCGACAGCGCGACGCCGTTGACCAGGATCACGGCGCGCGTCCGCTCGGGATGCTCGAGGGCCCAGAGCAGGGCGACCCAGCCGCCGATCGAGGCGCCGACGAGAGTGATCGGGCCGTCGGGTGCCTCGCGCAGGAGAACGGCGTCGACACCGGCGAGGAGATCCCCGACGGTCAGCGTGCCCTCGCGCGGCTCGCTGCGTCCGTGACCGGCCAGCTCGGGCAGGATGACGCGGTGGCCGGCGGAAATCTCTCCCGCGACCGACGCCCACTGGGACACGGTGTCGTTGACGCCGTGCAGCAGAACCACGGGCGTTCCCGCCCCGCCCGTGTAGAGGGAGAGCCTCCCGCGAGGCCCGGCGATCTCCGACTGCCGGAACCCGGAGAGGCGTAGCCCCGCCCTCGCGAGCGCGTCGAGCGTCGTGATCGGCCGGCGCCAAATCGCGAACATCACCGCGAGAAAGAGCAGGACGCCGGCCGCCAGCGCCGCGAGGAGGATCCGCACGACCTTCATGCGCCGGGAGCCCGAAACGCCGGAAACCGCCGGTGCCGGCTCGGGAGCGTCGGGGGTGCGGCCCATCGCCTCAGTGTCGCACGCCGCGCGGCGCTAGACTCGCACCCGCCCGCTGTGCGGCAATCGAGGGGGAGACATGAGCGAGGAGTTCCGGCTCTCTTCGATCGGACAGATCGCGCTGACGGCTCGCGACCTCCCGCGCGCCACCGAGTTCTACGGGAGGGTGCTGGGCCTGCCCAAGCTGCTCGAGGCGCCGGGGCTGGCCTTCTTCGACGCCGGGGGCGTGCGGCTGATGCTCTCGTTGCCCGACCGACCGGAGTTCGACCACCCCTCCTCGATCCTCTACTTCAAGGTCCCCGACATCCAGGCGGCGGCGGCGGCGCTTCGCGCGCGCGGCGTGGTCTTCGAGGAGGAGCCGCGGCTCATCGCCCGCCTTCCCGACCACGACCTCTGGATCGGCGCCTTCCGGGACTCGGAAGGCAACCTGGTCGCGCTGATGAGCGAGGTGCGCCCGGTATAGGCTTTTCGGCGGGCCGCGCGGCGGCCCCACCATGCGCCGCGAGCTGCCGGGGGAGCCCACAGCGGAAGGGGACGCCGAACGCCGTCTCGAGGAGTTCCTCGGGAGGTACGGCCCCCTGTTGCGCCGAGCCGTCCAGGCCGCCTGCCCACGGGCGCTCTCCCGCCAGGTCGACGACATCGAGCAGGAGGCCCGGATCCGGCTCTGGCGCGCCCTGCGGGCTGAGACAACCATCCAGGACCCTGCGTCTTATCTCTACAGGGTGGCAGTCACGGCGACGATCGATGCAGTCCGGCGGGCGAGAGCCCGCCCCGAGGACCCGGCTCCCGACGAGCGGCTCGACGAGGCGCCCCGCGGGGACGCCTCGGATCCGGAGCGGGACGCCCAGGCGCGGCAAGTGACCAACGCGGTGGATCGGGCGGCGGCGCGGCTGTCGCATGACCGCCGGCGCGCCGTCCTGCTGCACCTTCAGGGATTCAACGTGGCGGAGATCGCGCGGCTGATCGGCGGGACGCACGCCCGGGCCCGCAACCTCGCCTACCGTGGACTGGCAGACCTTCGCCGCGCGCTTGCGGAGGATGGAATCACGCGATGAACGACAACAGGCTTTCGGAGCTCTACCGTCTCGGCACACGGCCCCCCGAACGGCGCGACGGCTGCCTGACGCCCGAGCAGATCCTCGCGGCGATCGACGGCCCGATGGACGCGCGTGAGCGCGCCGCCGATCATGCCGGCCAGTGCTCCGCGTGCGCCGAAGAAATCCGCGTCGCCCTCGGGCTTCGCGAGGGGCTCGCGGAACCGTCGCGCCGGCCGGCATCGGCGACGGCGTCCTGGCTCCGCCTGGCGGCCGCGGTCGCCATCGGCGCGGGGCTCGCGCTGCTGGCGCTCCGAACCGGCAACTTCGCCCCCGAGCCTCCCTCGCCGACGCGAGGCGAGTCCGAGATCGTCTGGCCGGGCACGACTCCGCCCGACGGCGCGCGGCTGACGTCCGCCCCGACCGCGCTCGCATGGGCCGCGCGCCCGGGCGCCACCTCCTACCGCGTCGCCCTCTACGACGAGGAATCGAGCCTTCTCTGGGAAGGCCCGCCGGGTGCGGATCCGCGCGTGGAGCTCTCTGCGGAGGCCGTCTCGCGGCTGCAGAAGGGGGGCACGTTCTACTGGCGCGTGACGATTCGGGGCAGCGGCGGCGGCTCGACCTCTCCGCTCCTGCGCTTCGACGTCCGCCCCTGAGGTCGCCCGCCCTTGCGCGCCTCGACGCTCCTTCGACAGGCGGCGGCGGCGCTGGCCGCCGCGACGGCGTTCTCGATCGCGGCGCCCGCGGCCGCGCCGGAGCCACCGGCCGGTGCCGCGAGCGTCGCCGAGCCGATTCGGCCCGGCGAGTCGCGGGAGCTGACGCTCCAGACGGGGAAGTCGCTCGACCTCGAGATCCACTTGGACCGCGACGATCTGCTCAAGGGCGAGATCAAGATCCTCGAGGTCAACAGTCCCGATCTGATCGTGACCGCACCGTCCGGCGAGGAGGGTCTTCGGTTCACCGCCATCTGGCCGTCGCTCTCTCAGCCGTTCTGGCTCCTCGCGCGAGAGCCCGGGGTCTACCGACTCCGGTTCCACGCTCCCGAGAGCATGGGCGCGCCCGTGCGATTCGTCGTTCGCGTCGACGCGCCACACCCGGCGACGGAGAAGGACCGGCGATGCGCGCAGGCGCTTCGCAAGATGGCGGAGGCGGCCCTGCTCGTCAACCGGAACGACCTCAAGAAGGCGCAGCTGCTCTTCGAGGAGACGCGGCGGCTCTGGTCGAAAGCGGGGGAGCCGGTGGGAGAAGGGCAGGCCCTCCACATGCTCGGCTATCTCGCGCAGCGAGAAGGCTCGCCGGAGGCGCTTCCGCTCTTTGAGCAGGCGCTCGAGAAGCGCCGGCAGGCGGGCGACGGCGGCGGCGAAGCGC
Organism: Thermoanaerobaculia bacterium; assembly: GCA_036557025.1. Lineage (GTDB taxonomy): Bacteria > Acidobacteriota > Thermoanaerobaculia > UBA5066 > Gp7-AA6 > DATBIJ01. The sequence continues at coordinate 12,197 of DATBIJ010000047.1, forward strand.
TGACGTGGAAGAGCATCGGCGACCACCATCGTCTTGCGAGCCGCTTCGCCGAGTCGCGGGAGGCGCTCGAGAAGTCCATCGTGGCCTGGGAGCGCTCGGGCGACCGCCCCGGGGTCGCGGGCTCGATGACCAACCTCGCCACGCTTGCCATGATGCAGGGGGAGTACGCCCGGGCTCTCGAGCTGCTCCGCGGAGCGCTCGTCATCCAGGAGCAGTTCCACGACGTCGACGGACAGGCGCGCTCGCTTTCCAACATGAGCACCGCTCACCGGTCGCTCGGCGATCTGACGGAAGCCGTCGCCGTCGCGGAGCGATCGCTGCCACTGCGACGGCGCGTCGCCGATGAGCGCGGCGAGGCCTACACGCTGGGGAACCTCGCAGACAACTGGCAGGTCCTGGGCGAGCCGGAGAAGGCGCTCGAGCTCTACACGCAGGCGCTCGAGAAACTCCGGCGGGAGAAGGACGCCACGGGCGTCGGCGGGCTCACGCTCCAGATGGCCCAGGCGCGGATCGCTTTGGGCATGGAGGACGAGGCGCTCGCGCTGCTGGAAGAGACGGTCGCGGTATCCCGGGCTTCGCGCGTGCCGCGGCTGGAGGGGCGCGCGCTCGCGCTCGCGGGTGGGATGCTCGCGTCGCGGGGCGATCACGAGGAAGCCCTCGTGCACTATGAGGCCGCGCTCGGCGTCATGGAGACGGCCCGCGACCCGACCTACGAGGTCCTGAGCCGGGCTGGGGCCTGCCGCTGCCTCATCGCGCTGGGCCGGCTCGAGCTGGCCGATCGATATTGCCAGGCCGCCACGGCCTCTGCGGACGCGCTCGGACTGCCGTCGCTTTCGTCGCTCGCCCTCGTCGCGGATGCCGATCTCGCCCGCGCGCAGGGACGCCTCGGAGACGCCGCGGCGCATCTCGATACCGCCTTCCGCAAGATCGAGGCGCTGCGCGACCGCGTGCCGGCCAGCGGCAGAGCTTCGTACTTCGCCGACCGACAGAAGCCGTATCGCTTCTGGCGAGACGTGCTCGCGGCGCTCGACCGCGAGCGCGTCGGGGAGGGATGGGACGCCAAGGGCTTCCATGCGTCCGAGCGGCTGAAGGCGCGCGCGCTGCTGGAGGAAGTGGTCGACGCGCGGGGGGACCTCGCCCAGAGCCTGGACCCGAAGCTCGGGGCGCGGCGGCGGGAGATCGAGGCGAGCCTCGCGGGCGCACAGCGAGCGCTCTCGGACCCGAAGCTTCCCGAGGGGGAGCGCCGCCGCCAGGAGACGCGGCGGACGCAGCTCGAGTCGGAGTACGAGTCCCTCGTGCGCGAGGTGTCCCGTCGCGCCGCGGCCCGGGCGGCGCTGCGCTACCCGCAGCCTGCGGAAGCGGCGGAGGTGTCCGCGGCGCTCCCGGACGACGCCGCGCTGATCGCCTATTCGCTCGGCGAGGAGGGAGCGACCGCATTCGTGCTGACGCGGCGCGGCCTACGCGCCATCTCCCTTCCGCTCGATCCGAAGAGCCTCGACCGAAGGGTTCGCAACGCGACGGAGCTCCTCGCACGGCCGGGCGAGGCGGCGCTGCGGATGACGGCGACGCTCGGCCGCGACCTGCTCGCGCCGCTCGCGGGCGCGATCCCCGCGTCCGTCCGCCACCTGATCGTCGTTCCGGACGGGCCCCTCCATGGGCTGCCGTTCGAGGCGTTGCCGTCGATCCGCGGCCGCGGCTCGCTGCTCGAGGACTTCGCGGTCTCCTACGTGCCGTCGGCAACCCTGTTTGTCGCACTGCGCGCCGCGCGCGAGTCCGCGGCGCCGCGGACCCTGCTCGCGCTCGCGAATCCCACGGGCGGCGCGGAGGCCTCGCAGTCCGCCTCGCTGCGCCGCTTCTACGAGAAGGAAGGCCTGCGCGCCGGCGGGCTGCCGTATGCCGGCCGCGAGGCGCGGGCGCTCGCCCAGTGGGCCGGGATCGGCAGCGAGATCTACGTCGGCGAGGACGCCACGGAGTCGCGGGCGAAGCAGAAGCTCTCGGACTTCGGCATCCTGCATTTCGCGACACACGGGCTCGTCAGCGAGCGCTACCCGGCGCGCTCCGCGCTGCGCCTGGCCGCGCAGGGCGGGGAGGACGGGTTCCTGCAGGCTCGCGAGATCGCCAACATGCGGGTGGCGGCCGAGATGGTCGTGCTCTCCGGATGCCGCACGGCGCGAGGCCGCGTGCTGGCGGGGGAGGGGCCGCAGAGCCTCGCCCGCGCGTTCTTCCAGGCGGGCGCGCCGACGGTCGTCGCGAGCCTCTGGGATGTCGGCGACGAGGCGACGGCCCGGCTGATGCAGCTCTTCTACGCCGGTCTCGCCGCCGGACATCCCCGGACCGAGGCCCTGCGCGAGGCGAAGCTCACCCTGAAGCGCGAGGCCCGGCCGTCATCGGAGTGGGCCGCCTTCGTCCTGCTGGGCGAGGGCGAGCGCGCCGTGGCGCTGAGCCCCCGACCGAGCTGGCGCGGTGCGCTCCCCGCGATGATCCTGATCGCGGCCGGCGCGATCGCGATTCTGGCGACGCGGTTCGTGAAATGAGAATGCCCGGCCGGAGCCGGGCGTTCGCAGGCAACGGGCGGGACGTCGACCGCTAGAAGGCCTTCGCCACCGAGATCGTGAACGCGCGTCCGGGCGCCAGCGTCGCCGCCGCGTCCGGGCTCTCGGGATAGACGTGGTCGAGCAGGTTGCGCACGCGCACGCCCAGGCCGACCCCCGAGCCGATGTTGGTCCCGGCGGCCAGATCGACGGTCGCGTAACCGGGCGTCGTCGTCTCCGTCGGGCCCGGACGGTCGTCCCGCGCCTGCATCCAGAGGCCGAGCTGATACCAGTGGCGATCGGTGACCTGGTGGCGGAAGGAGACCGTGCCCGCCATCGGCGGGACGTCGGCGGCGTCGGATCCGTCGTCGACGATCTCGCCGCGGGCGATGGAGAACGTCGCGCGGGCCGAGAGGCGCGGAGAGATGTCGGTGTCGATCTCGACCTCGCCGCCTACCAGCTCCTCTTCTCCGCGGTTGCGGAAGAAGAAGTTGGTCCCTTCCTGGTAGCGCTCGATCAGGTCGTGGATCTCGTAGTAGTAGCCGTAGACCGCGACGCGCGTGGAGGAGCCGAGGAACGTGCGGTAGGCAAGGTCCCACTGCCGGCTGCGCTCGGGCTCCAGGTCCGGGTTTCCGGTGACGAACCCGCGCCCGGAGACGCCGCGGAAGTAGCGGTCGGAGAGCGTGGGCTGCCGGTAGCCCTCCGCGTACTGGAGCGTCGCGCTCGATCCGGAGCCGAACAGGACGCGCGCCGCCAGGAACCCCGACAACGCCTCGTCGTCCCGCGACTGATCGCCGTAGTAGCCGCCGACGTTCTCGATCGAGACCAGGTCGCCGCGAAGCCCGGCGGAGACCTCCAGGCGGCCGGGGAGGAGCATCTGCTCGGTCTCGAAGAAGAGCCCTGTCGTGAGGCTCGATGCGTCTTCGACGGAAACGTCGGTGAGGCGGCCGATCTCCTCGTCCGCCTCGTTGAAGCGGATCGTCTCGCCGACCGCCTCGAGGTTGAATCGCGAGTAGCCGTCGAAGCCCGCGCGCAGGCGGCCCTTCCCGAGAGGCCGCGCGCCCATGACGCGCAGGGAGGCGTCGTTGGAGATGACGTCCGAACGCGAGATCTGGCGCGGCTGGGCCGGCGTCGGCAGCCGGTCGCGGTCGGTGACGAGCCGGTACTCGCCGCCGAAGGCGTCGAGGCTCACGGTGTCGAAGCCCCAGAACGGCCGGAAGTCGTAGCGTCCCGAGAAGCGGTAGGAATCTTCCAGCGGGTACCTCGTGGGAGTGGTCGTGGTCTCGAGGGAAGGCTTGCCGACGTCGCGCGCCTGGTCGATGTCGGCCGTGAGCAGGAGCCGGCTCGCGTTCTCGAAGGGAATCAGGCCGCGCACGAGAAATCCCCGCTCCTGGGCGCCCGAGTCGGGCACCGTGCCGACGGGAGAGTCGTAGTCGTCGAAGTCGTTGTAGTGCGCCTGCAGCAGCGCGGCGCCCTTCCCGACCGGGAGGTTCGTCTCTGCCAGCGTCGTATAGCCCTCGATGCCGAAGCCGAGCGTTCCCTGGAGTCGTCCCGAGAAATCGCCGGTGGTCGGCATCGGGGTCCGGCTGTGGATGACTCCGCCGATCGAGTCGGAGCCATAGGCGACCGTGCCGGGACCTCTTACGACCTCGATCGACTGAAGGCTCGCGGGGTCCAGGAACGTCGCGGACGGCCCGGCACGCCGCTCCGCGGTCACCCGGGCGTTGTCGATGAGCAGGAGCGTTCTCCCCCGCGCGAGTCCGCGGATCGATGGGACGGCCGTCTGACCCTCGTCGATCTGGGAGACCCCCGGGATCTCGGCCAGCGCGTTGGTCAGGTGCAGTGGCACCATCTCCGCCGTCTCGCGCTGGGTCACGACGGAGGTGGCGTTGGCCGGCGGGGCCTGCGTCTCGATGGGCACGCCCCCCCGCACGGTGACGTTGGCCTCTACCCCCCGCTGCAGCACCAGCGTCCTCGCGCCGGGCTCGAGGCTTGCAACCGCCACGTTGCCGAGCCACGCCCCCGACTTGTCGAAGACCGAGAGCTCGAAGGGCGGCGTCGGAGGCGCCTTCAGAAAAAAGGCGCCGCGGGCGTCTGTTTCGGAAAGCTCGCCGGTGTGGAGAACGGAGACCCTTGCGCCGGCGACCGGTTTGCCGTCCCCATCGACGAGCAGGAACTCTGTCGGCTCGGCGACAGAAACTGCCGCGACGAGCAAGACGGCGATCGCAAGGGCAGGGATCCTGAGTCTCATTGCTTCCTGAGGGAACCGGAAGATTCTAGCCGGTTACGCCACGGGCGCTTGACGGCGGCGGCGGGGACGATTCAGGCTCGGTCTCGTGCGAATCGCGATCCTCGGCGTGGGCGGGGCGGGGGGCTACTTCGGCGCGCGCCTCGTGCAGGCCGGCGAGGACGTCGTCTTCGTGGCGCGGGGTGCCACGCGGGAGGCGCTTCGCAAGGACGGCCTGCATGTCGAGAGCCCGATCGGGGACGCGGCGCTGACCGGGCTGTTGGTCGCCGGTTCCGCCGAGGAGGCGGGGGAGGCCGACGCCGTCATCCTCGGCGTGAAGTCCTGGCAGGTGCCGGAGGCCGCGCGATCCTGCCGCCCGATGATGCGTGAAGAGTCCTTCGTCGTCCCGCTCCAGAACGGAGTCGAGGCGCCCGATCAGATCGCGGCCGCGCTCGGAGGAACACGCGCCGCCGGCGGGCTCGCGCGCATCATCGCGTTCCAGACCGCGCCCGCGCGGATACGCCATCTCGGCGCCGAGCCGTACCTGGCCTTCGGCGAGCTCGACGGGACGATGTCCGACCGCATGGAGCGCCTGCGCGCGGCGCTCGCGCGCGCCGGCGTCTCCGCGGAAGTGCGGCCCGACATCCGGCGCGCGATGTGGGAGAAGTTCCTGCTCGTGGTTCCGATCGGCGGCGTCGGCGCTTCGACCGGCCTTCGGTTCGGAGAAATCTTCGGCTCGCCCGAGCTGCGCGCAATGCTCCGCCGGGCGATGCAGGAGGTGGTCGCGCTCGCCAAAGCCTCCGGCATCCCGCTCGGCGACGAGGACGTCGATCGCGCGATCGCCTTTCTGGAGAAGCTGCCCGCCGACGGCTCGACCTCTCTCCATCGCGACCTGGAGGAGGGAAAGCCCTCGGAGCTGGAGGCCTGGAGCGGCGCCGTGGTGCGCCTCGCCCGGGAGCGGGGCACCCCCGCGCCGCTCCACGAGGAGTTCTACCCCGCGCTCAAGCGGCGGGATGACGCAGCCCGCGCGGCCCACGCCGCCCGCCCGGGGAGCGCCTCCGCGGGCCTTCGCTAGAATCCCCCCTTTCGCCGAAACCAGGAGAACGTCGCTGCCCGAGACCATCCGGTTCGCCGTCAAGCCGCAAGGCGCGTACCTCTTCGCGCTCTCCCTCGGGGCCCTCGGCGTCGTCTACGGGGACATCGGAACCTCTCCGCTCTACGCGATGCGGGAGTGCTTCCACGGCGCGCACGCCGTTCCCGCCACGCACGACAACGTGCTCGGGGTGCTGTCGCTGATCTTCTGGTCCCTGATCATCGTGATCTCGATCAAGTATCTGGTCTTCGTGCTTCGGGCCGACAACCGCGGCGAGGGGGGCATCCTCGCGCTGATGGCGCTGGCGAGCCCGAGCCGCGAGCGCTCGCGGGGCGCCACCATGCTGCTGGTCGCGATGGGCCTCTTCGGCGCGGCGCTGCTGTACGGCGACGGCATGATCACGCCCGCCATCACGGTGCTGGGCGCCCTCGAGGGCCTCGAGGTGGCCACGCCGATCTTCCGGCATTGGGTCGTTCCGCTGGCGATCCTGATCCTCGTGGGCCTCTTCCTGATTCAGAGGCGCGGAACGGCGGGCATTGGTGCGATGTTCGGTCCCGTCATGATGATCTGGTTCGTCGTGCTGGCCGCGCTCGGCGTGCCCCAGATGGTCCGGAATCCCGAGGTCTTCGACGCGCTCAATCCTCTGTACGGCGCGCGCTTCTTCGTCGTCAACGGATGGCACGGGTTCCTGGTGCTGGGCTCCGTGTTCCTGGTGGTCACCGGCGGCGAGGCGCTCTACGCCGACATGGGCCATTTCGGCGCCCGCCCGATCCGGCTCGCCTGGTTCACGCTGGTATTGCCCGCCCTGACGCTGAACTACTTCGGACAGGGAGCCTTGCTCCTGCGCGAGCCCGACGCCGCGCAGCAGCTCTTCTATCGAATGGCGCCGGAGTGGGCGCTCTATCCGCTCGTCGTGCTCTCGACCGTGGCCGCCTGCATCGCCTCCCAGGCCGTGATCTCGGGCTCCTATTCGTTGACGCGACAGGCCGTCCAGCTCGGCTATGCCCCGCGGCTCGCGATCGAGCACACCTCGGCCCGCGAGATCGGGCAGATCTACATCCCGTCGATCAACTGGTGGCTGATGGCCGGCACGATCGGGCTCGTGCTGTTCTTCCAGAACGCCTCGAACCTCGCCGCCGCGTACGGCGTCGCGGTGACGGCGACCATGGCGATCACGACGGTCCTGCTCTTCGTCGTGGCGCGGGACGTCTGGGGATGGAGTCTCTGGAAGGCGGGATCGCTCGCGGTTCTCTTCCTGACGATCGACCTGGCCTTCTTCGGCGCGAACATCATCAAGGTCGCCCACGGCGGCTGGTTCCCGCTGCTGCTGGCGGCGCTCGTGTTCACGCTCATGACGACGTGGCGCAAGGGGCGCGGCATCCTGAACGCGAAGCTGCGAGAAACGACGCTCCCGATCGACTCCTTTCTGAAGAGCATCGCCCTGCATCCGCACGCCCGAGTGAAGGGGACGGCGGTCTACATGTCGCGTACCGCGGAGGGCACGCCGCTGGCGCTCCTCCACAACTTGAAGCACAACAAGGTGCTCCACGAGCGCGTCGTGTTCCTGACCGTGCTGACCGAGGAGGTGCCCGTCGTCTCGCGCAAGAGCCGGTGGACCTGCACGGATCTGGGCAGCGGCTTTTACCAGGTCATCGTCCGCTACGGGTTCATGGAGGATCCTGACATCCCGGAGATCCTCGGCACGATCGACACACCGGGCGTCGGCTTCCCGCCCGCGGAGACGACCTACTTCCTCGGCAAGGAGACGATTCTGGCTACGAAGCACCCCGGCATGGCGATCTGGCGCGAGAAGCTCTTCGGGATCATGACCCGCAACGCGGGCAGCGCGACGAGCTTCTTCCGCCTCCCGCCCAACCGCGTGGTCGAGTTGGGCGCCCAGATCGAGATGTGAGGCGGCCGCGACTCCTCAGCTCTTGGACTTCTCGTAGATCCCGTCGAACGCGGTCTGCCAGGTCTTGCCGCCGTCCCTCGTGACGCGCCAGACCTGCCGGATCCTTCCGCCGTCGAGGCGCTCCCAGGAGATCTCGTTCTTGACCGGCCCGCTGTTGCCCGGCGACTCGCCGGAGAGGACCATCTTGCCGTCGCGCACGCCGCCGTCGAGCAGCAGGAGCGACCCGGAGCCGTCCACCCAGGTCTGGTGCCAGCCCTTGGCGACGGCGTTCCAGGCGTTGAGGCTGGTGCCCGAGAAGCCGCCCGAGCCGGTCCAGCTCTCCTTGAGCGCGCAGCCGCCATGGATCGCCTCGATGACGTTGCGGCCCAGGACCCTGCCGTCGGCGGCCTTGACGTCCCACACCCCGATCCAGAAATCGAACTGCCGGTGCTCATCGCTCGTGCAGGGGCGGGGTCGGGCCGTCGGCGCGGGGGTGGGGGATTGGGCCGCGGCGGCCGCGGCGAGCAGAAGGGCGGCCAGGACGAGGAGGGGGCGGGTCCGGACGAAAGCGTGCGACATGCAGTCCTCCTCCCGGCAGGCTCTCCCGGCCGCCGCGACCCGGCAAGCGGTCTGGGACGGGCGGCCGGCTGTTCGGGGAGAATGCGACGCCCGCCGCCGCCGAACCACGGCGGCGCCCGCGCGTATCGATAACCGGAGGAGGATGACCTCATGCGACGTTCGATTGCCCTGGCGGTGGCGTTGACGCTCTCGGCGGCCGCCGCGACGGCCCAGGATCTGGAGGCTCGCCGCAAGGCGTTCCAGAAGCTCCTGGCCGACCACTGGGAAGACACGCTCTCCCATTCCCCCGAGTTCGCGTCGATCCTGGGCGACAAGCGCTGGAACGACAAGCTCTCCGACAACTCCGCGAAGGGAATCGCCGACGACCTCGAGCGCACCAAGGTGTGGCTCGGAAAGTTCGAGGCCGCCGACGTGACCGGCTTCCCGGAGCAGGAGGTCCTGACCCGGGATCTGCTCGTGCGGGACATGCGCGAGGACCTCGACAACGCGAAGTTCGAGAACTGGAAGATGCCGATCACGCAGATCTCCGGCATCCACCTCCAGGCTCCGCAGTTCGCATCGTTCCTGACGTTCAAGACGGTGAAGGACTACGACGACTACACGACGCGCCTGAAAGGCCTCCCGAAGCAGTTCGACAACGTGATCGAGCGCATGCGGATGGGCATGAACGACAACCTGATGCCGCCGCGCTTCCTGCTCGAGAAAGTCGTCGGCCAGGTCGAGGGGATCGCCGCGCAGAAACCGGAGGACACGCCCTTCGCCCGGCCGATCGCGAAGATGCCGGCGGAGTTCTCCGAGGCGGACCGCACCCGCATCCAGACCGAGCAGATCGCGGCGATCCGCGACGGCGTGCTGCCCGCGTACGCGAAGTTCGGGAAGTTCGTGAAGGAGGAGTACGCGCCCAAGGGCCGCGCCGAGCCTGGGATGTGGTCGCTTCCCAACGGCGCGGAGCGCTACGCGGCGCGGGTGAAGGACTCCACGACGACGAACCTGACGCCGGACGAGATCCACGCGATCGGCCTGCGCGAGGTCGCGGCGATCGAGAAGGACATGGCGGCGATCGCCAAGAAGCTCGGCTTCTCCGACGTGAAGGCCTTCAATGCGTCTCTGGACAAGGATCCCAAGCTCAAGGCCCAGTCGCGCGAGCAGATCCTCCAGCTCTACCGCGACCACATCGAGGCGATGAAGAAAGAGGCGCCGAAGCTCTTCGGACGCCTGCCGAAGGCGGACTGCGTCGTGGAGTCGGTGGAGGCCTTCCGCGAAAAGGAGGCGCCGGGAGCGCAGTACCAGCGCCCCGCGCCCGATGGCTCGCGGCCCGGGCGCGTTCAGGTCAACACCAGCGACCCGACCTCGCGCAAGACGATCTCGATGGAGTCCACCGCGTACCACGAGGGTGTGCCCGGCCACCACTTCCAGATCGCGATCCAGCAGGAGCTCCCGGAGCTGCCGCCGGTACGCCAGCAGATGGGCTTCACCTCCTTCATGGAGGGCTGGGCGCTCTACTCGGAGCGGCTCGGCAAGGAGGTCGGCTTCTACAAGGATCCCTACAGCGACTACGGCCGCCTGCAAGACGAGATGCTGCGCGCGATCCGGCTCGTGGTCGACACCGGCTTCCATCACAAGAAGTGGACCCGCGACCAGGTCGTCCAGTTCTTCCGCGACCACTCGGCCATCGACGAGGTGGACATCCAGACGGAGACCGACCGCTACATCGTCTGGCCGGGTCAGGCCCTGGCCTACAAGATCGGCCAGTTGAAGATCCTGGAGCTGCGCGAGAAGGCGCAGAAGGAGCTGGGATCGAAGTTCGATCTGCGCCGCTTTCACGACACGGTGCTGGGGGCCGGGGCCCTGCCCCTGGACGTGCTGGACAAGCGGGTCACGGCCTGGATCGCAGCGGAGAAGAAGGCGTAGGGGGGAGAGAGGCGAAACTCCCCCCCCTCACCCCCACCCCCTCTCCCCACCCAAGGGGGAGAGGGGAGTTCGCTTGATCCCTCTCCCCCCGCAGGGGGAGAGGGCAGGGTGAGGGGCCCCCTCCTGGCGGTTTCCTTCCCGCCCCCTTCGGTGTCCAATTCCCATGGACACGATTTCGGCAGCCGGGGTCGCGACTGCGGTGTCCAACCAGGAGGGCATGTCGGACGAGGCGGGGGAACGCGGGCTCCTCGAGCGAATCCGAGCGGGTGACCGCGAGGCGGCCGAGCTCATCGTCGAGCAGACCTACGAGGCGGTGTTCGCCGGGCTCGTCCGGCTCTGCGGCGGGGATCGCGACCTGGCCGCCGACCTGACGCAGGACACGTACCGCAAGGCCTGGCAGGCGCTCGGCGGCTTCGACGGGCGCTCGCGCGTGTCCACCTGGCTCTACCGAATCGCCTACAACGTCTTCCTGAACCACGTGCGCCGGCCGCTGCGCGCGGTCCCGCTCGAAGACGACGGCGTGCCGGTGCCGGTCGATCCGGCGCCCAGCGCGGAGGAGTCGCTCGGGGCGAGCGAGACCTTCCTGCGCCTGCGCCGGGCCGTCATGACATTGCCCGAGGATCTGCGTTTCGCCGTGACCGCCCGCTTCTGGGGCGGCCTTTCCGTTGCCGAGATCGCGAAAGAAGAGGGTCTGACGACCGTCGCGATCCGAAAGCGCCTGCGCCGCGCGATGGACGCGCTCGAGACGGCGCTCCAGGGAGTCACGCCATGAATCCGAAGAAGACGATCGACGTGGAGGAGCTGCTGGGCGCATCGCCCGACGTCACCCCTCCCGAGGATTTGCTCGGCAAGCTCAAGGGGGAGATCCCGGCGGAGCTGCCGAAGCCGGCCATGGCGGTCCTGCGCCCGCGCCCGGCGCTGCCGGTCTGGATGAAGGCCGCCGCGGCGCTGCTTCTCGCCGGCGTCGCTGGCCTGATCGGCTATCGCGTCGCGGATGAGTCGGCACAAAGGCACGACGCGCCCACCGACGCGGCGGCGGCCGCGAAGTCCGCCGGCGAGGCCGGCAGTTTCTCCGCCGCGCCGGCACCGGCCACCGAGCCGGAGCGCCGCGGCGCCCGCGTGACGGAAGGCGGACCCGAGGGGGTGTTCTCGCGCGTCGAGCCGCTCGAGAAGAACCGCCAGCTCCCGATCGAGCAGCCGAAGGCCGACGAGGATCGGCGCAAGGTGTTGGACCGCGAGCGTGACGAGGTCTCCACGGAGAGCGCGCAGGCCCCGGCGAAGGAGATCGCCGAGGAGAGCAGGGACCAGCGCGCCAACGAGAAGACCGGCGCCGACAAGAAGGCCGCGGAGCTGCAGGCCGCCGCCGGAGCGAAGCGGGAGGCCGGGGCCGAGGGGAAGCTCAAGGACTCGAGCACCACGGTGAGCGGGAATGCGCCGCTGCTCGACGGTTTGAGCACCGGCGCTCCTTCCTCCGCGCCCGCGGCGCCCCCGCCGTCGGAGCCGAGGGCGACGAAGGAGGCGGAGGCGAAGGCCATCGCGATGAACGAGATCGCCGGCCGACTCGCCTATCGCGAGGACCCGAACCGGCAGGCCGCGGCCGCGCCGGCAGCTCCGGTCGCCCAGGCGCCCTCGACGGGCGGCGAGCGCGAGCCCAACGACAAACCCTACGGCGACGTCTTCTTCCAGGAGTACGGGACCAACCCGTTCGTCGATACCGACGACGATCGGCTCTCGACCTTCGGCCTGGACGTAGACACGGGGTCGTACACGGTCGCGCGCCGCTACCTCACTGACGGCAACCTGCCGCCGCGCGAGGCGATCCGAGTCGAGGAGTTCGTCAACGCGTTTTCCTACGGCGACCGTCCGCCCTCGCGGGGGGATTTCGCGATCCGCGCCGAGGCGGCGCCGACGCCCTTCATGACGGGGGATCTCTACCGCATCGTGCGATTCAACATCCGGGGACGCGTCGTGGACGAGCGCGACCGCAAGCCCGCGGTGCTGACGTTCGTCGTGGACGTCTCGGGCTCGATGGCCTACGAGACGCGGCTGGAGCTGGTGAAAAAGGCTCTGAACCTGCTGCTTTCCCAGCTTCGCTCCAAAGACCGCGTCGGCCTGGTCGTGTACGGCACCGATGCGCGGCGGATCCTGGATCCGACCTCCGACACCGAGGCGATCCGCGAAGCGATCGCACGGCTGACACCCGAGGGCTCGACCAACGCCGAGGCGGGCCTGCGGATGGGATACGAGATGGCGGCGCGCTTTCGCCGCGAGGGTGCGATCAACCGCGTGATCCTCTGCTCCGACGGCGTCGCCAACGTCGGCCGCACCGGCCCCGAGTCGATCCTCTCGGTGATCGAGCGGCAGGCCAAGGAGAACGACATCGAGCTGACGACGGTCGGGTTCGGCATGGGCAACTACAACGACGTGCTGATGGAGCAGCTCGCCAACAAGGGGGACGGCCGCTACGCCTACGTCGACACGCTGGAGGAGGCTCGCCGGCTCTTCGTCGAAGAGCTGACCGGGACGCTCCAGACGATCGCGACCGACGCGAAGGTCCAGGTCGAGTTCGAGCCCTCCGTGGTCTCGCGGTGGCGCCTGATCGGCTACGAGAATCGCGACGTCGCCGACGAGAGGTTCCGCGACGACACGGTGGACGCCGGGGAGATCGGCGCCGGCCACAGCGTCACCGCGCTCTACGAGATCAAGCTCGCGGAGGACGCGCCGCGCCGCGGCACGGCCGCGACCCTGCACCTGCGCTACCGCTCCAAGGAGACGGGCCGCGTCGTGGAGCTCGAGCACGACCTCGAGCTGGCGGACTTCGCGAAGAGCTGGGAGGCGGCGCCGCGCGGCCTGCGGCTGGCCTCGGTCGTCGCGGAGTTCGCCGAGATCCTGAAGGGCGACTACTGGGCCAAGGAGGGGAGCCTGCGCGACGTGTCCCGCCGGGCGCAGGCGCTCTCCTCGGAGTTCTCCGACGAGAAGGTCTCCGACTTCGCGGCTCTGGTTTCCCGTGCCGCGCGGCTGAAGTCCGGGACGGCCGTACCGGGTCCCGAAGAGGACTGAGAGCGGACGCTTCCCGGCGCCCACAGCGGCCCGCCCTATACTGGGCGGGCCGTTCCGTGAGCACGCAAGCGAGCCCGCGAGGCTTCTGGCAAATCTTCCTGGCGACCCTCGCCGGCGGCCTGCCGGCGGCGGTGCTCTCGCTCGCGGTGCTGGCGATTCCCGCGCTCCTGACCGGCGTGACCGCGGCCTACCTGATGCGCGTCTCGCTGTTCGGCTTCCTCGCGCTGGGGCTGACGCTCGCGCTCGCGCAGGCCGGGCCGCTGGCGGCCTTCGGCTTGAGGGCACTCGGAGAGAAGGCGCCGCTTCGCACCGTCCTCTCGCTGGCGGTGCGCCGCCTCTGGCGGCTGATTCCCGGGAGGGCCGTGCTCGTCGTGCTCTACCTCGTCGTTCCGGTCGCGCTGTTCGATCCGATCGTGCCGGGACGGCAGTCGGCGGAATCGATTCTCCTCTCGGTCCTCGTGGTCGCCGCCGCGATCTCGTTGACGGCATGGCTGCTCCTGATCGTGCCGGCCGTCGAGGTCCTGGAGGAGGACGGCTGGCCCGTCCGGGCGGTGGCCCGGCAGCGGGAGCTCCCCAACCTTCGCCGCGCCGAGCTCCTGGCGGCCGCCGCCGCCTTCTGGCTGACGTTGAAGCTCCCCGCGGTCGCGGGTCTCGCGCGCGTCGATCGCGTCGGGGTGCACGTCGTCTGGCCGCTCGTGATGACGCTGCTGATTCTGCCGGCGCTCTCGGGAACCCTCTACGCGCGGTCGCTGGGCGCTCGCCGATCCGAAGAGGTTCACCCTTCGGCGCTCGACACTCCTCCGCGCACGGCGCCGATGCACTTCGCTGCCGCCGCGATTCCGATCGTGCTGCTGTCGCTGCCCGGCGTGTTCTTGCTGCGCGACCCGCTGCTGCTCTGGACGGCGGAGCGGGGCATCCTCCCCGCCGCGCGGTTCTTCTCCGCGATGGGCGGCACGCTCGATCGCGAGGAGACGCCGAGCTTGTGGCGCTTCGCGGCGCGGGGCGACGTGCGACGCGTGAAGGCGATGCTCGCGCTTGGCGCACCGGTGTCCCGCGCCGACGGCCTCGGGAAGACGCCGTTGCACTACGCCTCGGAGTCGGGGCAGGTAGTGGTCATGCGCGTCCTGCTCGCGGCCGGCGCCGACGCGAAGACCGCCTCTCGCGGCGGAAACACGCCGTTGATGGCCGCAGCGGCCGGGGGCAATGCCGATGCGGTGCGCCTCT
>DATBIJ010000048.1:0-13210 GCA_036557025.1 Thermoanaerobaculia bacterium
TTCTCGCTGCAGGTTTTCGCGATCGCGGCGAGGACCTCCCCGCGCTTGCCGTCGTCGGCCGCGTTGACGTTGAAGAACTCGGCCTGGCGACCCGCGGCGGCGATCCCGGCAACGATCCGGTCGACGTTGGGCTGCGTCGCCTTGCGGTCCAGGTGAACCCCGAAGACGTTCCAGCCCGCCTTGGCGAGGGCGAGCGAGCAGGCCTCCCCGAAGCCGGAGGAGGCCCCGAGCACCAGAGCCCAACGGACGGAAGGTTGTTCGGCCAAGACGGGGGAAATCTAACGCAAACCGGCGGGAACGGGAATCGGGAAGGCGGGAATGGAGAATCGGGAATGGGGAATCGGTAATGGGGAATGGATTTTCCGGCTCGATTCCCTATTTCCCATTCCCTATTCCCGATTCCGTCTTCCCGATGGCCCTTCGATTCCCGTCCTCACGGAATGTACCCCCGCACCGTCCTCGCCGTGATGCCCGGCTTGGCCACGGCGACCGCGATCGCCCGGTACTCCCCCTGGGGCTTCTGCGAGGAGCTGCGGAAGGCCAGGATGTACTGCGACCGCAGCTCCTCTTCGATCTGCCGCGTCACCTCGGCGATCTTGGCCGCGCCGCTCAAATGAAAGACCAGGCCGCCGGACTCCTCGGCGATGCGGTTGATGATCCGGCGCGTCGTGAAATCCGTGATCGGGATCGAGACCGCGATGAAGTAGACCGGCGCGCCCGCGGAGCGCACGTAGCGTGCGAGCGTGTCCGCGTCGACGTGGGAGCGGTTGTCGGCGCCGTCGGTGACGACCACGAGGGCCTTGCGGCCCTGCAGGGTTCGGAACTGGTAGAGCCCCAGCACGATCGCGTCGTAGAGCGCGGTGCCGCCGCGGGCCTTGGAGGAGCGCGCCGCCCGCTGCAGCGACGCCGAGTCCTTCGTGAGCTCCTCGAGAAAGCGGGGCTGCTCGTTGAACTCGATCACGAAGCCCTGGTCCTTCTCCCGGATCAGGTTCTTGAAGAGCCCCGCGCCCGCGTCGTGCACGAAGGCGAGGGAGTCCTCCATGGAGCCCGAGGCGTCGATCACCATGCCGGCCGTCAGCGGCAGGTTCTCGGCGACCTCGAAGCCCGTCAGGTTCTGCGCGGCCCCGTCCTCCTTGACCGAGAAGTCGTCTCGGGCGAGGCCCTTGACGAAATGGCCTTCTTTGTTGAGCGCGGAGACGTGGAGCTGCACGACGTCGACGGTGACGACTTCCAGCGCGGTGGAAGACCCGCGCAGCGCGCGCATGTCGTTCGCCTCGCCGCCATCCTCGGTGTAGGCGGTCGCGCGCAGGTAGCTCGCGCGCTCGTATTCCTTGAAGGAGACGGTGGTCTCGTAGGGGCCCTGCGCGCCCCACGCCCCGATCTTCTTGTCGTCGAGGTAGGCCTCGACGCGGCTCGCCTGACCGCCACCGATCGACTGCACCGCGACCTTGATGCGCACCAGTCCCTTCTCGTGGTCCAGGATCGGCAGCACCCGCACGGCGATGCGCGACTTGCCCTCGTTGACCGCCCACACGTCCTCGTCGATGATCGCGCCGCCGGCGTCGTAGCCGACCGCACGAACGGTCTGGCGCCGCGGGATCTCTCCCAGATCCAGCTCGACCGTATAGGGCGGGCGGGTGCGGGTCAGGATCTTCTTGTCGCCGAGCCAGAACTCGACGCGCACGATCGGCTCCTCGACCTCGGCCTCGAGGCGCAGTCGGCCGATCGGGGCCTCCTTGTCGGGCGGCAGCAGCTTGAGCTTCTGTGTCCCCGGCTCCGGACGCGGACCGGCCGCCTCTTCCGCCAGCAGAATGGCCTCGGCCGTCGGCAGCGTTCCCGTCTCGCCCGGGGCCATCTCGGCGCGGAAGGTCTCGCCCACTTCGGGCACCGCCACCTCCACCGCCGACTCCGCGACGTCGTGCCCGGCCGCCTTCAGAACGACCGAGAGCTTGTAGGTCCCCGGCGGCACCGCCCGCAGGAAGGCGTGCCGGAACGCCGCGCCCTCCGAGAGCTCTCCGGCGACGGGGTAGTCGAACTCGTCGACGACCGACACCCCATCCTTCAGGAACGTCCCGTGCAGGTCCCCGCGAAAGGCCTCGATCCCCACCTTGCGCAACCCGGCGGCGAGCTCCGGCGAGGTCAGGGTGACCCGCACGACGGTCTTTTCCTTGACCATTCCGAGGAACTCGGTCGCGATCTTCAGCGGAAACGTCGGCGCGGTCAGCCCAGCGCCGGTCGTCGTCTTGGGAGGCGTCTTCTTGGCGGCCTGCGCGACGAGCAGGGCGGGCAGGACCAAAAGGAGCAGGAAGGGCAGTCTGGCGAGGCGGCGGGTGTTGTTCACGACAGAGCGAACGTCCGGCCGGCGGCGGGAGATTCCCGCCGGGTGGGGTCGGGCGCCCTCGCAGGGACGATCAGATCGCGGCCGCGACCGGCTCGAGGGCGGCGGCCCGGGCGAAGTACTCCTCGACCGCCTCCCGGAAGTCCGCGGGCGTGGCCAGCTCCGAAATGCGCACGCGCAAGGCCCGTCCGTCCGGCAGGCCGCGCGTGTACCAGCCCGTCATCGTCCGCAGCTTGTGGAGGATCTCGCGAGGCTCGGCCTTCTTCTCGATCTCGGTGAAGTGCGCGAGCATCAGGTCGCGGCGCTCCGACATCGTGGCCTCGCGCGGCGACTTGCCCGCGAGCAGGTCGGCGGCCTGCCGGAAGATCCAGGGGTTCTTCATGGAGGCGCGCCCGAGCATGACGGCGTCGCAGCCCGTCTTCTCGAACAGCGTCTTCACGTCTTCGGCGGTCTCGACGTCGCCGTTGCCGACGACCGGGATCGAGAGCGTCGCCTTCAGCTCCGCGATCCGCTCCCAGTCGGCCCGTCCCGTGTACATCTGCTTCGCCGTGCGGGCGTGCATCGCGACGGCGGCGACGCCCTCCTCCTCGCAGATTCGCCCCAGCTCGAGGAAGTTCCTGCGGGTGTCGTCGAGGCCGAGCCGGAACTTCACGGTCAGCGGGATCGAGAGCTTCCCTCGCACCGCGCGGATGATCGCGCGAGCCAGCGTGGGATCCCCCATCAGCGCCGCCCCCGCGCATCCCTTGAGCA
Source organism: Thermoanaerobaculia bacterium (assembly GCA_036557025.1). GTDB lineage: Bacteria > Acidobacteriota > Thermoanaerobaculia > UBA5066 > Gp7-AA6 > DATBIJ01. The sequence continues at coordinate 3,089 of DATBIJ010000048.1, forward strand.
CCTTGTTCGCGGGGCAGCCCATGTTGATGTCGCAGACGTCGGGACGCAGCTCCTCGACGATCTCCGCGGCCGCCGCCATGCGCTCCGGGTCGGACCCGTAGATCTGGATCGAGAGCGGCCGCTCCTCCTCCGAAAAGATCATCTTGCGCCGCTGCCGCGCGTTGCCCCGCGTGATCGCCTCCGACGAGATGAACTCCATCGTCACCAGCCCCACGCCCCCGATGCGCCGGAGCATCAGACGGTAGAGGTGGTCGGTGATGCCCGCCATGGGGGCGAGCACCAGCGGGGGATCGATGGACAGGGGCCCCAGGCGCAGCATGGGGCCGATTTTACCCGCCGGCTTCGCGCCGGCCGGCAGGCGCTTTGCACGGGGCGGCGGGCTGAAATCGAGGGGCGGAACGGGTATATTCCTGCGCGGTTTCCGCTTCGCGGAGGAGGTGTTCATGCCCGCGCCCGACGCCGCAGCGGCCGGCGGCCCCTGGATCCACAACCGGCGCTTCGACCTGATCTTCCTGACGCTGTCGGGCGTGCTGGTGTTTCTGCCCTACCTCTCCTACGGCTCCTTGAAGGCCCTGGGGGTATCCGACGGGACTTCGAGCCTGATCGTGGGGCTCACCGTGACCCTGCTCGTCGGCGGCCCGCACATGTACTCCACGTACCTGCGCACGGCGCTGGAGCCGGGCTTCCGCAAGAAGTGGGGGCTGCTGACCTACGCACCCATGGTCGTGATCCCGGCGTTGGTCATCCTGGGCTCGATCCACGCCTTCGTCCTGCTGCTGACCTGCTTCTTCTTCTGGGCCTCGCTCCACGTGACCCACCAGGCCCAGTACATCTCGGAGACCTACCGGATGAAGGCGGGCGCGACGCCCAAAGTGCTCGATCGCTGGCTCGACGGCGCGGTGATCCTGGGCGCGCTCTACGTAATGGCGATGTACAAGTTCGTCTCGGGAAAGTTCCTGCTCGGCGAGAACGCCCTGCTGTTCCCGTCGTTCCTCCAGCAGCGCTGGGTCGCGATCGCCTTCACCGTCGGCTACGTCGCGTTCTTCCTCTTCTACGTCGTCCGCACGCTGGGGGAGATCCGCCGCGGTGAGACGCGGTGGCCGCGCCTGGCCTTCATGGCGATGACGGTCGCGATGGCGTTCGTGGTGCCGCTCTTCGACAACCTCGACATCGCGTTCCAGGGCTTCAACACCTGGCACTCGCTGCAGTACCTCGCGTTGACCTGGTTCATCCTCGGCCGCAACGCCGAGCGCGGCGCGATCGGCAACCCGCTCGTCGCGAGCCTCGCGGGCAAGGAAAAGACCTGGCGCTACTACCTGGCGACGATCGGCGCCACGCTCTCCGCCGGCGTGCTGTACCTCGCTCTCTGGAAGGGCCTGGGGTTCCCGCAAGAGCGCGCGTACTACGTGGTCGTGCTCTCGTTCCTGCTGGTGCACTACTTCTACGACCACATCCTGTTCCGCGACTTCGAGCCCTTCTCGCCGGTCACGCAGGGCCGCCGCGCGATGGCGGCATAAGACGCGTCCGGCGAACTTCTAATCCAGCTCGCCGAAGCTCGAGACCTTCGTTCGGTTCTTCGGCGCCTCGAAGAGCTTCGCGTCGGCGGAAACCCGCACGTCCAGCAGCTCGGTGACCGTGAAGGGCTGCTCCTCGTCGCCACCCTCCTTGCGCTGGTGCTCGATCTTGACGACGAGGCGCTCCAGGTCACGGGCCACCCAAATCGTCACGAGGTCTCCCGAGGGCAGCGTCAAGGCGTAGCGCTCGCAGGGGTGCAGGCCGTGGACGGCGTCGTCGATGCGCTCGAAGGTCGCCCCGAAGCGCTCCGCGTAAGCGCCCGGCGAGAAGCCGGGCTCCAGGGGATACCCCGGAACGATCTCTTCCTTGGGGTTCCAGGGCTTCTCGAAGATCTTCGTCCCCTGCGGCCGGAACTGCAGCTCCTTGCCGAGGTCCGCCCGGACCACGCGCACGAGGGGCTTGCCGTCCAGCGTCCCCTCGACCCGGGCCATCGTGCCCCGCCAGGCGATCGGGTAGCGCTCCTCGCCGGAGAAGGCGAGCAGGGCCGTGTAGCCGTGGGTCGCGATGGTCTTTGGTCCGCCGCACGCGCCCAGCGCGAGCAGGAGCGCGATCCCGCAGAGCAGGCGCGAGGAAATCGCGGGGAGCAGGCGGCGGCGCATCCCGCGCAATCTATCCGACATAATTCCTCCCCGCATGTCCTGGTGGGAGACCTGGTTCGGCGAGGAGTACCTGGAGCTCTACCCCCACCGGGACGAGCAGGCCGCCCGGCGGGAGACGGAGTTCGCGCTGGCGCGCCTGTCGTCGCAGCCCGGTCCGCTGCTGGATCTCTGCTGCGGCCGCGGCCTGCACTCGATCCCGCTGCGGGAGCGGGGCGTGGCGGCCGTGGGGCTCGATTTCTCGGCTCCGCTGCTGACGCTCGCGCGGGCCCGGCGTCCCGACCTCGCGGCCGTGCGGGGGGACATGCGAGAGCTGCCCTTCGCCTCCGGGGTCTTCCGCTCGGTCGTGAACTTCTTCACGAGCTTCGGCTACTTCCTGCGCGAGACCGAGAACGCCGCGGTGGTCGCAGAGATCGAGCGGGTGCTCGCGCGCGGTGGACGGTTTCTCTGCGACACCTTCGGGCTCTCGCAGGCGCTCGCCTGCCTGGTGCCCGAGGAGTCCTTCGGCTCCGGAGACCGCCACTATCGCGTGACGCGTCATTGGAACGCCGAGACGCGGCGCATCGAGAAGCAGATCGAGATCCGGCGGGCCGGCTCGACGGCGACGTTCCGCGAGAGCGTGCGCGCCTACACGGCCGAGGAGCTCTGCGGGCTGCTCTCCGGCGCGGGCCTGCGCATCGACGGCCTCTGGGGCGACTTCGATGGACGACCGCATACTCCGGAGGCGCCGCGCCTGATCGTGCTGGCGAGCAAGCCATGATCGCGCGCATCCCCTTCGAGAAGTACCCGGGCCTTCCGCCGCTCGCGCGCGACTTCCGCGCCGGCGGCACGGGCCTCTTCCCGGACCCGCCGACGCTCGAGGCCGCCGCCGCCCGCGGACGCGAGATCCTCGGCGCGCGCGCCGCGGTGCCCGCGTCGAGCCTTCGCTATCGCTCCGAGGCGGCGCGTCCGCTCGCGGAGGACCTCGCCGCCGGGCGCGCCGTCGCCGTCGTGACCGGCCAGCAGGTCGGACTCTTCACGGGGCCGATGCTGACGCTGCTGAAGACCTTCGACGCGCTCCGCGTCGCGCGCGAGCTGACCCGCCGAGGCGTCCCGGCGGCGGCCGTCTTCTACGCGCTGACCGATGACCACGACCTCGAGGAGGTCGCGCACACCGCGAGGCCCGGAGCGGAGGGTGTCGAGAAGCTCGTCCTCGAAGGCGCGGACCGGCAGAACCGCCGGCCCGTCGGACCGCTGGCGATTCCCGAGAAGATCGGCGAGATCGTCGACGCCCTGCGCCCGGATGCGAAGGCGCCCGAGGCGGGCGAGATCCTGGAGGCGTTCGCGCGCCGTTACGCGCCCGGCGTCTCCTACCGCGACGCGTTCGTCGAGACGTTGTTCGATCTCACCGAGGGCGAGCCGCTGCTGATTCTGGACCCGATGGAGCCGCCGGCCCGCGAGGCGGCCGCCGCGCTCCTGCGCACGACCGTCGACCGCGCCGCGGAAGTCCGCGAGGCGTTGCGCCAGCGCGAGACCGAGATCGAGCGGCTCGGCCGCAGCCTTCCGGTCTCCTCGCGGGACGGCGCGCTTCCCTTCTTCCTCGTGGAGGACGGCGAGCGGCGCCGGGTCGACGACGCGGCGACCGCCCGGAAGCGGATCGACGCCGGTGCCGCATGGGCTTCCGCCGACGTCATGACGCGGCCCGTGCTGAAGTCGCGTCTGCTCCCCACGGCCGCGTCGATCGTCGGTCCCGGCGAGATCGCCTACCACGCGCAGCTGATGCCGCTGTTCGGCGTGCTCGAGACGCCCCGGCCGGTCCTGCTCGCGCGCACCCACGCGGTCCTGCTCGGGCCGGCGGAGCGCCGCTCGATCGAGGCGCTGGGCATCCCGCGCGAGGACTTGCTGCTCGCAATCCCCCGGCCCGAGGCGCCCGAGCCGGAGGCCTCCCACGAGCTGCGCCGGATCACGCGCGAGACGGAAGAGCGCCTGGACCGGCTCGAGGAGCACCTCGCGCAGATCGATCCGACGCTCTCGGGGGCGCTCGAGAACACGCGCAAGAAGGTCGCCCATCAGCTCGAGACCCTCTCCGGGCGCATTCGAAAGGCAACCGACAGCCGCGACGCGCTCGCCGACCGGCGCCGCACGCGCCTGGAGACGTGGCTGCTCCCGGGAGGAACGCCTGCGGAGCGCGTCTACCCGCCGCTGACGCCAATGCTCTCCTACGGCCGTCTCGCGGTCGAGGGCCTGGCCGCGGCGGCGGACGAAGAGGGGGACGGCGTGCGGGTCGTGGATCTGGGACTGTAGCGACGCAGGAGGAATTCGTGGTCGACGTTCTCGCCATCGCCGCCCATCCCGACGACGTGGAGCTCACCTGCGGGGGAACGCTCGCGATGCTTGCGCAGCGCGGCAAGACCTTCGGAATTCTCGATCTCACGCACGGCGAGATGGGAACCCGCGGAACGGCGGCGACACGCTCCGCGGAAGCGCAAAAGGCCGCGGAGATCCTGGGCGCGAGCTTCCGGGAGGCGCTGGATTTCGGTGACGGCGGCCTGCAAGTCTCGCGCGAGAACGAGCTCGTCTTGATCGACGTCATCCGCCGCGAGACGCCGCGGCTGATCCTGACCTCCTATCCCGACGACCGCCACCCCGACCACCGGCGGGCCGGACAGATCGTGCGCGACGCCGCCTTCTACGCGGGCCTGCGGCGGATCGAGACGGCGCACCCCGCGCACCGCCCCCAGCAGACGCTCTACTTCTCCACCGGCTACCTCCACCCCGTGAACGTCTACGTCGACATCACCCCCGTCATCGAAAAGCGCCGCGCCGCGATGGCCGCCTTCGAGAGCCAGTTCCACAACCCCGCCTCCCGCGAGCCGCAGACGATCCTCTCCGCCGAGAGCTTCCTCGCCCAGATCGAGGCTCGGGCGCGCACGTTCGGCTTCGAGATCGGGGTCGAATTCGCCGAGGCCTTCACCTCTTTCCGCCCGCCGAAGATTGACGATCTCGTCCTTGCCTTCGAAGGGTTCGAGCCGGGGTTCTGACGATGAAGATCGGGATCACCTGCTATCCGACCTACGGCGGCTCCGGCGTCGTCGCGACGGAGCTCGGCCTCGCGCTGGCCGCCGAGGGGCACGAGGTGCACTTCATCAGCTACGCGCTGCCGACGCGACTCGATTTGCCCCGCAAGAACGTCTTCTTCCACGAGGTCCTCGCACCGAGCTATCCCTTGTTCGTCTCCCCTCCCTACACGCTCGCGCTCGCGACGAAGATGGCGGAGGTCGCGAACCACGCGGGCCTCGATCTCCTGCACGTCCACTACGCCCTGCCCCACGCGATCTCCGCGATTCTCGCGCGCGAGATGGGAGACCGCCCGCTCAAGGTCGTGACCACCCTGCACGGGACCGACATCACGATCGTCGGACAGGACCGCTCGTATCTCCCGATCACGCGGTTCGGAATCGAGAAGAGCGACGCCGTCACGGCCGTCTCCCGCTACCTCCGCGACGTGACCGTGCGCGAGTTCTCCGTGCGGCGCGAGGTGGCGATGATCCCAAACTTCGTCGACCCGGCGCAGTACCGGCCCGACGGAGCGTCCTCCTACGCGCGGGCGCTGCTGCGGCCGGGCGAGGCGGCGCTGATCCACATCTCGAATTTCCGCCCGGTCAAGCGCGTCGCGGATGTCATGTCGATCTTCGACCGCGTGCGGCGGCGGCACGACGTGCGGCTGCTGCTCGCGGGCGACGGACCCGAGCGGTCGCTCGCCGAGCGGATGGCCCGCGAGGGCGGCTACGAGGACCGCTGCGTCTTCCTCGGCAACGTCGCGGCGATCGAGACGGTTCTACCGGTCGCGCGCGTGCTCCTGCTGCCGTCGGACCCCGAATCCTTCGGCCTGGTGGCCCTCGAGGCGATGTCCTGCGGCGTGCCGGTCGTGGGCTCGGCCGCCGGCGGCCTGCCGGAGGTCGTGCTCGAAGGCGAGACCGGATTCCTGCGCCCGGTGGGCGACGTGGACGGCATGGCGGAAGCGGCGTCGCAACTGATCCAGGACTCCGCCCTGCACCGGCGCCTCGCCGAGGCCTCACGCCGGCGTGCCGCCGAGGTCTACCCGACCCCGAAGGTCGTGGCGCAGTATCGAGAGTTATACGAGAAGACGCTGAAGACGTGAAATGTGAAACGTGAAACGTGAAACGAGTTCGGGAATCGGAAATCGGAAATCGGAACTCGGATGAGCACGAAGTCCCCGCGGCGACCTCCCATGCGGAGCTTCGAGAAAAGGCCTCCCGGTTCGTCGCGTTCGTGATCCCCATCGCCGACGCCTCGGACGCGGCCCGCGAGATCGCGCGGCTCGCGAAGGAGCATTACGACGCGTCGCACGTCTGCTTCGCCTGGAAGCACGGGACCGGCGACTCGGCGCGTCGCCGCTCCTCGGACGCCGGAGAGCCCGCAGGCACGGCCGGCGCTCCCCTCGCGGCGGCGATCGACGCCTCCCTCCTGACCGACGTGCTCGTGGCGGTGGTGCGCCACTTCGGCGGCACGAAGCTTGGCAAAGGCAACCTCGCCCGCGCCTACCGCGCGGCGGCCACCGAAGCGCTCTCCGCGGCGCCGCGGCGCACGGTCTGGGAGACGCGGGCGATCGAAGTCCTCGCGCCGTGGGAGCGCGTCGCCGCGGCCCGACGGCTGATCGCGCCGCCCGACATCCGTCTCGTCGAGGAGAGCGCGGGAGAGCTCTGCCGGCTCCGCCTCGAGGTGCGCGCCTCGCGCGTCGAGGCGCTGCGGGAGAGGCTTCGCGAGGCGCGCCTGGACTGGCGCGACCTGTAGAGACCGCCGCTCAGAGCGTCTCGAGGTCCATGGGTTCGAGCCGGCGCAGTCCCTCGACGATCTCCTCCGGCGGAGCGAACGCGGCCTTCCAGGCGTTTTGCGCCATCGCGCGCCGGTGCGAGGACGTGACGCCGGGCAGATCGCGGGCGACCCGATACTCGCCCGCCGTCGTGGTCGCGAACAGCAGCGTGTCGTCCGCGGAGAGGGCGACCGCGACGCCGTGCGCCAGCAGGCGCGGCAAAGGATGCGCCGCCCACGACGGGACGACGCCCGTCGCGACGTTTCCGGTCGGCGCGACGTTCAGGACGATCCCCTCGCCCGCCAGTCGCCGCACCAGCTCCGGGTCCTCGATGGCCCGCACGCCGTGGTCGATGCGGTCGGGCCGCAGGAAATCCAGCGCGTCGCGCACGGAGTCGGCTCCCGCCCATTCCCCCGCGTGGACGCTGGTGCGCAGCCCCAGGCCCCGCGCCCGCTCGTAGATCCCGACGAACATCCGCGCGGGCGCCGCCGCCTCGTCGCCCCCGATTCCGAAGCCGACGACACCGGGGAGCCGCCGCCGCTCCTGCAGGTCCAGCACGCGCGCCGCCGATTCCACGCCCCAGTGGCGCACGGCATCCAGCAGGATCCGGCAGCGTGCGCCACCGCCCGCCTCCCCCTTCGCGAACCCGGCGGCGACCGCCTCGAGGCAGGCGTCCGGGTCCTGCCCCATCCGGGCGAAGATCTCCGGCGAGACATAGACCTCGGCGCGCGCGACGCCGTGCCGGGCGAGCTCCCCCGACATCCCCTCCGCGAGACCGAGATGGTCCTCGGGGCCGCGGGGAATCCCGCAGACCTGGCGGTAGAGCTCGAGAAAGTCGGAGGTTCCGCGCATCGCGGCGCGTTCGCGCTCGAAGACCGCGGCATCCGCGTAGCGGTGGCCGCGCTCCCGCGCGAGCCGGGTCATCTCCGAGAGCGGAAGGCTCCCCTCGTAATGCAGATGCAGGTCCGCCAGACCACCGCCCGGTGGCACAATCCGAGGCGAAATGGGTCGCGGCTCCGACATCCTGCGCGCGCGCATTCTCGCCCTGTTTCTGGACCTGGCCTTCGTGGCGACCGCCGTCGACTTGCCGGCGCTGCTGGCGACGGTGCTGATCTGGCGATTCTTCCCCGCGGCCCGGCCCGCGCTGCCGTACCTGTGGGCGGCCGCGGCCGCCGCCGCGGTCATCGGCTTCCTGCTCCGGGATCGCTCCGGGGGAACGGCGCGCCGCCTCCTGGCCCTGGAGGTCCGCCGCGAGGACGGCGGGAAGCCGGGGGCCTGGCGGTCCGTGGCCCGCAACCTGCCGCTGATCGTCCCGTTCTGGAACCTGAGCGAGGCTTTGCCGGTGCTTCGGGACGGTGAGGCGGCTCGTCCCGCCGACCGGCGCCTGGGCCTTCGTGTCGCACGGACGCTCTAAGGTCTGCTCCGGGCGAGGGTTAGCGGCACGAACTCGCGGAGGAGAGCCCATAATCGGGGATTCGAGGCGGGGGCGAGCCATAAGAACATTTCCGCAGGGTTTCCGTTAAAAGGGATCGGAGAAGGCATGCGACGCACCCTGATGGCCGCCCTGCTGCTCTCCGGCGCGGTGACCGCCGGCGCCGAGGAGCAGGTTTTCGAAAAGGCGTACTCGCTCGAAGGCATCACCCGTGTCTCCGTCGAGAACGTCAACGGGCGCATCGACGCTGTCGCCTGGGACAAGAACTACGTCCGGGTTCGAGCGGTCAAGAAGGCCACCGGCAGCGACGCCGAAGAGACCCTCAATGCCACCGAGATCCGCGTCCGCAAAGAGGACGGCGAGATCACGATCGAGACCGTGTCGCCGAAGCGCCGAAAGCTGTTCGGGATCTTCGATTTCGGCGAGCGGCACGCACAGGTCGACTACGAGATCAAGGTTCCCGCGTCCATGGAGACGCGCTTCGAGACCTGCAACGGCCGCGTCGAGGTTGCCGGCCTCGAGGGCGCCCTCGCCTGCGACGCCGTCAACGGAGGCATCACCGTCCGCGACGCGGCGGGGCCGGTCAAGGCCACGACGGTCAACGGCTCGGTGCGCATCGAGTTCCGCGGAGCGCTGAAGGCCTCGCACCTGGAGACGGTCAACGGAAGTGTCGAGGTCATCTTCGACCGGACCTCCGGCCTCGACTATCGCCTCGAGACCGTCAACGGGCGCATCGAGGGATCGAACATCGACCTCGACGTCGAGGGCAAGTACGGGCCGCGCGAGGCCCGGGGCAGCTGGAACGGCGGCGGCGAGACGCTGCGTTGCGAGACCATCAACGGGTCGATCCGCTTGCGCGCCAACGACCTGGCGAGCAAGTAGCCCTCCCCCGCCTCCCGATCCCCGCCTTTGTTATCGTCCGCGCGATGGCCCGCGCCGACGGCCGCCCCCCCGCCTGGAAGCTCGTGCTGGCCTACGTGCCGATGGCCGGCGCGCTCGTCCTGGCCTTCTCCGGAAAAGACGAAGACGAGGCGCGCTGGCACGCGAAGAACGGGCTCGTGCTCTTCGGATCCGTGGCCGCGGCGTTCGCCGTCGCGACGCTCGTGACCGTGCTCTTCCCGACCCTGCTCTGGATCTGGGCCGCCGTGCTGTTCCTCGGCTCCTCGCTCTACGCGTTCGTCGCGATCCTCGCGACGGTCAAGGCCCTGCAGGGCGAGCGGCTGATCGTTCCCGGCCTCTCCCGATATGCCGGACGCTTCCGCCCCGCCTGATTCCGGGGCGCCCCGGCGCCGCAGCACCGCGGCGATCCTGCTCGCGGCGACCCTCGGCTTCCTCGCCGGCGACGCCCTGCGCCCGCCGGAGCGGCAGGCCGGCGTGCACGCCGCCGTCTTCGCCATCGATCTCTGGCGCGCGACCGGCTCGCGCGCGATCGCGGCCGCTGGATGGCGCGTGTGCCGCTACGAGCCAACCTGCTCCGCCTACGGGCGCGAGGCGCTGCGGCGCCACGGCCTCGAGCGCGGGCTCTGGCTGACGGCGCGGCGCCTCGCGCGCTGCAACCCCTGGGGAGGCCGCGGCCTGGATCCCGTGCCCTAGTCGTGGTTCGCGGCGCCTCGCGGCCTCACGGCAATGGGGAGAGCGAGAGCGCCCCCGCCGGTACGATAGATCCGATCTGGCGCTGGCCGACGAAGGCGAAGGCGTCGTTGGTG
>DATBIJ010000049.1:0-4033 GCA_036557025.1 Thermoanaerobaculia bacterium
TGCTCTCGGCTTGAGAGTTCTCGGCTGCCGGTCGCGCAGCGACCGCCGCAGCCGAAAGCCGCGCGCGCCGCGGGAGCGAGCGCGCAGCGCGGGGAGCAGACCGACGGTCGGGTCCGCATCCGGACGAGCTGGCGGCCGGCGGCGAAGCCGGCGACCCGCTCAAGCGCTCGCGGCGGTTCTACAGGCTCTCGCGCAACAGCGGCTCGGGCTCGACCGGATCGTCGCCGATCTCGAAGAGCGCGGCGACCTCGCTCTCGAAACCCGCGCGCGGCGGCTCCGTGTGCCCGTAGCAGATCGTCAGCAGCGTCTCCCCCGCTTCGACGCGGTTGCCGACGGTCTTCTCGACCAGGAACCCCGCGGCCGGGTCGATCACATCGTCGGCGCGGCGGCGGCCGCATCCGATGTCGATCGAGAGAAACCCCATGCGCTCGGTCGCGATCGAGCGCACGTAGCCGGCGCGGGATGCCGTGACCGCGGAGCGCCGGGAGGGCTGCGGCAGCTTCTCCGGGTGCTCGACGACGGAGGGATCTCCCCCGTGCTGCTCGATGACCTTTTCGAACTTGCGGGCGGCCTCGCCCGAGGTCAGGAGCTTGCGCATCGCCGCGCGGGCCGGTACCGGCTCGACCCCGGGATCGGCGAAGCGAAGCATCTCGAGGCCGAGCGCCAGGCAGAGGTCGGCGACTTCCTTGGGACCCTCGCCGCGCAGCACGCGGATCGACTCCTCGGCTTCCAGGGCGTTGCCCACCGCGCGGCCCAGCGGCCGGCTCATGTCCGTGATGAGGCCCGAGGCGAGGCGCCCCGCGGCGCGCGCGGTATCGATCAGGGCCCGGCCGAGCGCCCGAGACTCCTCCATCGTCTTCAGGAATGCCCCGTTGCCGGTCTTGATGTCGAAGACGATGCCGGTCGTGCCCGAGGCGAGCTTCTTGGAGAGGATCGACGCGACGATCAGCGGGAGCGACTCCACGGTGCCGGTGACGTCGCGCAGGGCGTAGAGGATCCGGTCGGCTCGCGCCACGGACTCGGTCTGCGCGAACAGAGCGGCGCCGCACTGCTGCAGGGCCTGACGCACCTCTTCCTTGGAGAGGCCGGTCCGGAAGCCCGGAATCGTCGCGAGCTTGTCCAGCGTGCCGCCCGTGTGTCCGAGCCCGCGCCCGGACATCATGCCGACCCGCGCCCCCGAGGCCGCGACGAGCGGCGCCAGCACGAGCGTCGTCTTGTCGCCGACGCCCCCGGTCGAGTGCTTGTCGACCACCGGCGCGAGGTCGGACAGGTCCCAGACCTCTCCGGAGTCGCGCATCGCCTCGGTCAGCGCCGCGGCCTCCTTCGTCGAGAGGCCCCGAATGGCGGTGGCCATCAGGAAGGCGGTCGCCTGGTAGTCGCGCACCTCCCCCGAGACGACGCCGGACACGAGGTGGCGGATCTCGTCGGTCGACAGCTCCTGGCCGTCGCGCTTCGAGCGCAGGATCTCGTAGAGGGAGCGCATGGACTATTTCGTTCCGCCGGCGGCCTTCGGGGCCGCGAGCGATTTGCGAACTCTCTCACGCCAGGCCCGCGCCGACTTCAGGATGGCGGCGGAGTCCAGTGTCGTGGGACGCCCGGCCTTCAGCAGGCGCCGGCCCGCCACCCAGACGTCCTGGACGTCGGAGGCCTTGGCCGAATAGACCAGCGTCGAGTAGGGGTCCTCCCAGGGCTGCACGTGCGCGCCCGCGAGCGAGACCGAGATCACGTCGGCGTCCTTGCCCGGCTCGAGGGTCCCAATCGTCGCGAGCAGCCCCAGAGAGCGGGCTCCCTCCCGCGTCGCGGCCGCCACGATCGTCGCCGCGGGCAGCGCCGTCGGATCCGACGTCGACACCTTCGCGAGCTTGCCGGTGAAGTCCATCGCCTCGAACATCGAGAGATCGTTGTTCGAGCCGGCCGGCCCGTCCGTCCCGATCGACCAGATCAGCCCCTCCCGCGCCCAGGACGCGGTTTCCGCGATCCCGGAGGAGAGCTTCATGTTGGACTCGGGACAGTGCGAGAGCGACACGCCGTACTGCTTCACCAGCGTGCGGTCCGGCCCCTCCAGCCAGACCCCGTGCGCCCCGATGATGGGAAGCCGTCCTCCCGAAGAGGGCGGATCGAAGAAGCCGATCTCCGCGAGGTACGCGACCGGAGACTTCTTCCAGGCCGTCCGGGCGTCCTCGAGCTCCTTGCGGGTCTCGGAGATGTGGATCAAGAGCGGCAGGCCGTGGGCGTGCGCGAAATCGCGCGAGGCGATCAACGTCTCGCGCGAGCAGGTGTACACGGCGTGCGGGGCCACCGCCGGCACGACTCGGGCATGCCCCTTCCACTTCTTCGCGTAGGAGCTCATGTAGGCCAGGGCCTCGGCGAGATCCTTGTGGTCGGGCACGGGGAAGTCCAGGAAGGTCTCCCCGAGCACGCCGCGCAGCCCGGCCTCATCGACGGCCCGCGCCGCCTCCGACTCGAAGTAGTACATGTCCGCGAAGCACGTGGTGCCGCCCTGGATCATCTCGAGCGCGGCGAGCCGCGTCCCGTCGTACACGAATTGGGCGGAGACGTTCTTGGCCTCCGCCGGGAAGATGTGGTCGTGCAGCCAGGCATCCAGCGTCAGGTCGTCCGCGAGACCCCGCAGGAGCGTCATCGCCGCATGGGTGTGGGTGTTGATGAGGCCCGGCATCAGCAGCCGCGACGGCGGCTCCTCGACGGCCTTCCCCGCGTAGCGCGCGCGGATGTCGGCCGCCGGGCCGACCGCCACGATCTTGCCTCCCCGGATCGCGACCGCGCCGGGCCGGTGGATCGATCCCGCCTCGTCCATCGGCAGGACGACCTCGGCGGCCAGCACGAGATCGACGGTCTCCCGGCGAGCGGGCTCGGCGGCGAGAAGCAGCAGCGCCGCGGCCGCGAGCGCCAGCGCCGCGAGGAACCGTCTCACGCGCGGCCCTCGAGCTCGAAGGGCAGCGGCAGCAGCTCCGACAGCCGCATCGTCTTGCGCGACCCCGAGGTCGTCGCCATCACGATCGGCACGTCCCCCGCGAACTCCCAGAGGATCTGCCGGCAGGCGCCGCAGGGCGGCGTCGGCTCCGGGGCCCCGGTCACGACCGCGACGCCCCGGAACTGCCGGATTCCCTCGGAGATCGCCTTCCAGATCGCCACGCGCTCGGCGCACACGGTCAGGCCGTACGTGGCGTTCTCGACGTTGCAGCCGCCCCAGAGCCGGCCGCCGGCGTCTTCGATCGCCGCGCCGACCGCGAAGCCGCTGTAGGAGCACATGGAGTTCTTCCGCGCGTTGGTGGCCGCCTCGACCCAGGCGTCGTGCCGCGGATCGCTCACGAACCGACCGCCTTCGCGACCCGAGGCACCAGATCCACGAGGAGGCGGCGGAAGCGGTCCGCGACCCGCTTCGTCGTCTGGAGCACCTCGTCGTGCACGAGGGGCTTCGGGAGGATCCCGGCCGCCATGTTCGTGATCGTCGAGATCCCGAGGACCCTCACCCCGGCGTGGCGCAATGCGATCGCTTCCGGGACCGTCGACATCCCGACGGCATCGGCGCCGACGGCGCGGTAGGCGCGGATCTCCGCCGGCGTCTCGTAGGAGGGCCCGCTGTTGCCCAGATACACACCCTCGCGCAGGGGAATCTTCAGCCGGCGGGCGCTGGCGCGCGCGAGCTTGCGCAGCTCCCCGTCGTAGACCGCGCTCATGTCCGGGAAGCGCGGGCCGAGTATTTCCTCGTTGGGTCCGATCAGCGGGTTGCCGCCGAAGGCGTTGATGTGGTCGGTGATCAGCATCAGATCGCCCGGCTTGAAGCTCTTGCGCACGCCGCCCGCGGCGTTGGTGAGGATCACCGCCCCGACCCCGAGCCGCGCCATCACGCGCGCCGGAAAGACGACGTCCGAGAAGGGGCGCCCCTCGTAGAAGTGGATGCGACCGGAAAAGACGATCACGGGCGTCTTGCCGACGTCCCCCAGGACGACCTGGCCGGCGTGCCCGACCACGCCGGTCGAGACCGGGAAGTGCGGGATCTTCTCGAACGGGA
>DATBIJ010000050.1:0-4735 GCA_036557025.1 Thermoanaerobaculia bacterium
ATCTCCTACAAGATCGTTCACGAGGACTTCACGCCGCCCGCGGCGCTCTCGAAAGACATTCCGACGGACTTCAATGCGATCGTCAGCAAGGCGATGGCGAAGGATCCGTGGAACCGCTATCAGCGCGGGAAGGACTTCGCGCTCGCCCTGCACCAGCTGCGCGCCCGGATGGAGGAGCAGAAGGCGCTCGCGGATCTCGGGTCGATGGTGTCCGAGGTCGAGAACCTGCCGACGCTCAAGCTCGCGAACCTCGATCAGCTCGCTTCCTCGGCAGTGGCGACGGCGGCCGCGGCTCCCGTGCCGGCGGCCCCGACCGCCGCGGACACCAACCCGACGCCGACGAAGGCGAAAAAGAAGGAGAAGTCCAAGACCGCTCCGGTCCCGGCGCCGCCCACGAAGGTCGCGCCCGCCACGGTTCCGCGCCGCCCGCCGCCGCCCTCGAGCATGCCGGGGGAGATCACGGAGATCCTCGACTCCTCGCCTCTGCCGCCGGCCTCCATGCTGCCGCCGGCGGTTCTGGCGCCGCCGACTCCCATGGATGCGACGCGGCCGATCTCCACGACCGGCGCGGCTCCCGGTGTTCCCTCCGCCGCCGCGGCGACCTTCGGCGTCTTTCGCAAGACGCTCGAGCAGAAGCTCGCGGAATGGAAGATCCTGGGCAAGCGGCAGGTCAACCCGAAGTATTTCTACGGCGTCAGCGCCGCCGCGGCGGCCTTGCTGATCCTCATCGTCGGCGGGTTTCTCCTGAGCGCCACTCTGGCGTCGCGGCCGTCGGTCCCGCACGATTCCGGTCTCGAGGCGCAGAACAAGGAGATCCGCCAGGCCCTCGAAGAGGGCCGGCGTCTGCTCTCGACAGGCGAGTACGACAAGAGCCTGACGCTGTTCCGACAGGTCTTGAAGCGCAGCCCCGGAAATCAGCAGGCGCGGCAGTACGCCCAGATGGCGGAGAACGCGCTGCGGGCGCGGCAGGACGAGTCGCGCAAGTCGCAGGAAGCGACCACCTTGCTGGAGCAGGGGCGGGCGGCGTTGGCGGCGAACGACTTCGAAACCGCCAGGCGCCGGGCCGACGAGGCGCTCGCGCTCGACGGCGGCCTGATCGGCGCCCAGGAGCTTCGCGAGGAGGCGGTCGCGAAGATCACGGAGGCCGAAAAGGTCGCGGCCGCGGCCGGCCGCAAGCGCACGCCCAAGCCGAAGGAGTCGGCGCGGGCCGCGCCTCCGGAGCAGACGGGGCCCTCCGCGCCGGCGGTCGCCGCGGCTCCGGCCGCCGGGGCCGGAAACGGCGCGTCGTCGAACGCGGCCGGCACATTGCGCCTGCTGTTCGACTCGCCGA
The DNA here is from genome assembly GCA_036557025.1 of Thermoanaerobaculia bacterium. Classification (GTDB taxonomy): domain Bacteria; phylum Acidobacteriota; class Thermoanaerobaculia; order UBA5066; family Gp7-AA6; genus DATBIJ01. The sequence goes on from DATBIJ010000050.1 coordinate 1,331, forward strand.
TCTCCGAAGGCCACGTCATGGTCGCGGTCAACGACCGCATCGTCCTGCGCAAGCCCTTCTCCTTCACGCGCAAGGAGGGGATCTTCAAGTCGGTCAAGGACCGCGGGACCGTCGATGCATCGTTCTCCGTGTCCCCGGGCCCCGTGACCGTGAAGGTCTGGCTCTCGGGACCGGACATCGCGCCGAGCTTCGCCTCCGCGAGCGGCCAGATGGGCGGCGGGGACTCGAAGACCCTGCGCCTGGACTACGTCAGCGGCCAGCTCTCGGCCAAGATTCAGTAGGCCCGAGGCATCGAGGCCGGCACGCTTTCTTTCCCCCCGGTTTTCGCGTATAACTCGCACCCTTTCGGGGCGTAGCGCAGCCTGGTAGCGCACTCGGTTCGGGACCGAGTGGTCGGAGGTTCAAATCCTCTCGCCCCGACCAATCGCACCCACGCTCCCGCGTGCGGCGAACGAGCCCCGGAGGCACACCGCGCCCGCGACCAAGCAGCGCGAAGAGGCCAACGACCGGGCGCCCCAGAGGGAGCGGCCACCGACGGTCCCGACGGCGACCGTGCCGCGCCGCAATGAGTCCCGCCCGCACGCCACGCGACTGCCGCCGCCGTGCCCGAGCCGCCCCGACCTATCGGCGGATCCGGAGCTTCTCGTAGGGGATCATGGGGCTGGACGGGGCCACCGAGGTCAGGCCCTCGACCTCCGGACGGGCGAAGCAGTAGACCTGATCGTGAAAGAGCGGCAGGACGAGCGCCTCGCGGGCGATGTGCTCCTCGACCTGGCGATAGATGGTGTGACGAACGCGAGGATCGGTCTCCGCGCGTCCGCCTTCGGCCATCGCATCGAGCTCGGGTCCACCGACGTAGCGCCCGAGGAAGCCCACTTCGGTGTGCAGGAGGCCGTGGACGAACGTGTCGGCGTCGGGATAGTCCGCGTTCCAGCGTCCGACGTTCAGATCGGTCGCGCCTGTTCGCGTGAGCTCGATGTACTCGGCCATCGTCTTGTTCACGGGCCGGATCGTGAAGCCGATCTCTCGGAACGCCTCCGTGAGCTCCTGGGCAAAGGCCGAGAACTCGCCGAAGAAGATGGGGTGGACCGCGGCGGAGAGCTCGACCTTCTCTCGCGAAACCGTCGCGTCCGTGGAGCTGTCGAAGCCGGACCGCGCGCCCGAGCCGGTGCCGACGGCGGAATAGCCGAGCAGACCCGGCGGAATCACGCCATGGGCCGGGATGGCCAGCCGCTTCAGGGTCCGCCGTACGAACGCGGCGACGTCGACCGCCCCATGCAGGCTTCGGCGCAGCTCGAGGTCGGTCAGCGGGCCGGTTCGCCGGTTGAACCCGACGAGGTAGGTCGTCAGACGTGGGGCCTCCCGGCATCCCGCCGCGAAACGGGGATCGTGCCGGAAGGCCTCGGCGTCGTCTGGCAGCAGATCGGACGCCAGAGAGAATCGACCGGACAGGAACTCCTCGCGAATCTCCTGGGGCGTGACGCCGAAGCGGAAGACGATCCCTTCACTGCGGGGGAATCCCTCGCGCCAGTAGTGCGGGTTGCGGTCGAGCTCGAGCCGGCGTCCGGGCTCGAAGCTGACGAGCCGGAAGGGGCCGGTGCCGACGGCGCCGTCGCGCGCGCTCCGTCCGATGGCTCCGGTTCCTTCCGGAACGACCCCCGTCGGAGCGTACGAGAGCAGCGCCGGAAAGAAGGAGATGGGCTTCTCCAATTCGATGAAGAACTCGCTGCGCGAGACGATGTGGAACCCCTCGAGATCGGTCGCCGTGCCTTCCAGCAGCCTCGCCGCGCCCCGGATGGGGGACAGCAGCCCCCGAGCCGGGCTCTGCGGGGTCAGGAGCAGCCGCTCGAAGGTGTAGCGCACGTCGCGCGCGGTGAGCCGTCGCCCGTCGTGGAAGCGCACTCCGGGGCGAAGCCGGACCCGGAACCGCGCGGCGTTGTTCTCCATGACGACATCGGAGGCCAGCCACGGAACGATACGGGTGCCGTCGGCGGCCCAGGTCAGCGGCTCGAAGACGAGGCTGTGGACCTCGGCGTCCTCCGCAGTGGTCGACCACGCGGTGTCGAAGCTCCGGACGACTCCGGCGATCGGCACGTGAAGGACGCCGCCGCCGGTCGGCCGGTCCGTGGCCCGAGAAGTTTCCGTCGCCTCGGCCTTCCCCACCTCGGCATAGTTGACGTAGGGAGCGATGCTCCGAAGCTGGAGGCCTCGGACGCTCGCGCTCGCGATGCGGTAGTCCACGTCCGAGAAGAGCGGCACGAGGACGGCGGAATCGAGCAGGGCATGCTCGAACTGGTGATAGAGGGTCTCGCGGGCGGCCGGGCGGCTCTCGGAGCGCGCCTCCTCCAGGAGCCGGTCGGTCTCCGGGGAGGAGAAGTAGGCGCGTAGGGAGCCGTTGCCGGAGTGAAAGAGGGTGAAGGTGAAATTGTCCGGGTCGTCGTAATCGGCGATCCAGCGGCCGAGCAGAACGTCGATGCCCTCTCGCGCGTGCCAGGATTCCAGGAAATCCGGCATCGATTTCGTGACGACCGTGACCTCGACGCCCAGGTCGGACCAGACGCGAAAGAGCGCCTCCGTCAGCGCGGCGTACTGGTTCTGGAGGATCGGGTGCACGGAGGCCCGGAGGCGGATGGGCAGCGGCAGGCCCGTGGAGCGGATCATCTCGATCGCCCGTTCGCGCGGGAGGTGGCTCTGGCGCCGGCCCGGATCGTGTCCGAGGATCCCGGGTGGGATCACGCCCGTTGCGGGGAGCGCGAATCGTCCCAGCGTGCTCCAGACCAAATCCTGTGTCCGAAGGCTGCCCGAAAGGGCCTTCCGGAGCGCAAGGCTGGAGCCGGCCTCGGTGCCCGTGTGGAACGTGACGAAGTAGGAGTTCTTCTTGGGAGTCTCGACGAGGCCGGCGCGAAATTTCGGCTCGCGGAGGATGGCTTCCAGGTCCTGAGGCAGGAGATCCCGCGCGAGATCCAGCGTACCCGACCGAAAACCCTCGGCGATGGCGGCCGCGGAGAGGGAGAGCCGGAACTCGATTCGGTCCAGGCGCGCGGGCTCTTTCCACGACGCGGGGTTGCGCTCGAGGACGTAGGAATCCGGCGCCTGCAGGAGCTTCCGAAATGGGCCCGTGCCGACCACCCTCGTCGCCCCGTTCGGACCCGGCATGGCGGCGGCGATCCCCGTGCGCGGGTCCGACAGCAGGGACGGGAAGATCGGGAGGGGATCCTCGAGGCGGACCTCGACCACCAGGCCTCCGGGCGCCGTGATCCCCGAAACTTCGCCCGCTTCGCCGGCCAGGTATTGCGCAACTCCGAGGATGGCGACGAAGGCCGCGGGCATCTGATCTCGAGAGAGGCCGATGGCCCGCTCGAGGGCGGCCTTGACGGCCGGGGCGGAGAGGGGAGTTCCATCCGA
>DATBIJ010000051.1:0-3592 GCA_036557025.1 Thermoanaerobaculia bacterium
GCTGCCACGCGAAGGAAACCAACTTCCCCGAGGCCCCGAAGCTCGACGCCGGCATGCGGATGGTCGAGACCCTCGGCTGCTGGGGCTGCCACCGCATCGAGGGCCTCGAGAAACAGCGCCTGCCCCGGGTCGGTCCGTCCCTCGAACGGGTCGCCGCCAAGGTTCCCAGGGACTGGACGACGCGGTGGGTCATGGACCCCGCGTCGTTCCGCGCCAACACGAAGATGCCGACGTTCTTCTACCAGGAGAACTTCGTCAACGTCTCCGGGGACAAGCCTCCGACCGCGGCGCAGAAGGCCATGAACGCCCAGGGACGGCTCGAGAACGACGCGATGGTCAACGCCATCGTGTCCTACATCTACGAGAAGTCGCAGCACGCCGCCGTGCCGGCGGTCGTGGGCCGCGGCGACGTCGTGCGCGGCGAGAAGCTGCTCGCCGAGCGCGGCTGCTTCGGTTGTCACCTGAATGATCCCGCGGCACGGCGCGACCTCGTGGGGACCTACCGGCAGTTCGGTCCGAACCTGGCGGGTATCGGATCCAAGGCGTCGCGGGACTGGATCTACCACTGGATCCGCGATCCCAAGGCCTGGAACGCGAAGACCAAGATGCCCAACCTTCGCCTGACGCACGAGGACGCGTTGGACATCGCGCAATACCTCGCGGCGCAGGCCGCCCCGAAGGACTTCGGCGGCATCGCCCTTCCGAAGACCGACGAGCCGACCCTCGACAAGATGGCGCTGTATTTCCAGATGGAGACCAAGACCGTCTTCGACGCGAAGGCGGACCTCGCCAAGATGGACCTCCACGCCAAGGAGGTCTACACGGGCGGCAAGCTGATCTCCTTCTATGGCTGCTTCGCCTGCCACGACATCCCGGGATTCGCGGACGCCAAGCCGATCGGCACGGAGCTGACCGAGGAGGGCTCCAAGACCGTCCACCGGCTGGACTTCGGCTTCCAGCACATCCCGCACACGCGCCAGGACTGGTTCCACACCAAGCTGATGAACCCGCGCTTCTTCGACCGCGACCGCGCGCGCGGATGGGAAGAGCGCTACCGGATGCCCAACTTCCGACTCGAGAAGTGGGAGGCGGATCGCCTCGTGACCGCCGTGCTCGGATTCCAGGAGAAGAACGCGACGCCGGCGGCGCTGAAGCATCTCGACCCGGCGGAGGAGGCGATCGAGCGCGGCCGCCGCGTCGTCAAGAACAACAACTGCCTGGGCTGCCACATCATCGAGGGTCAGGGCGGATCGTTCCGCTCGCTGGTCTCGGATGTCTCGCTCGCGCCGCCGATCATCCAGGGCCAGGGCGCGAAGGTACAGAGCGACTGGCTCTTCTCGTTCCTGAAGTCGCCGAGGACCGGTCAGATCCGGCCCTGGCTCGAGGTCCACATGCCGACCTTCGACTTCACGGAGCAGGAGCTGAACGACCTGACGCGCTACTTCGCCTCGCTGGATCGCGCGACGTATCCCTTCCTGCTCGCCGACGACAAGGCCGACCCGCGGAGCCTGGCGGCCGGGCGGAAGGTCTTCGAGCTGCTCAAGTGCGCGCAGTGCCACCCGCGCAACCTCGAGGAGATGAATCGGCCCGGTGTGGACCGCGCGACGCTCGCGCCCAACCTCCAGATGTCGGCGTCCCGCCTGCGCCACGACTGGATCAACGACTGGATCCGCCGTCCCGACGAGTGGATGCCCGGCACCCGCATGCCGACGAACTTCCCCAAGGGAGACGACGGCAAGCGCTACTCGCCGATCGCCGGCATGTTCGACGCGCCCGCCTTCGCGGCCGATCGCGCGGAGTTCGCGCGCATCCTCGGCAGCGACGACGCCGCGAAGAGCTTCCTCGCGGACCCCGACGCCGTCACGAAGGCGCTGCGCGATTACGTCTGGTCGCTCGGGAGCCCGTCCGCCGCCGGGTCTCCCGCCCCCGCTCCCGAGGCCGTCCGCGCCTTCGGCAAGCCGCAGCCGCCTCCCGCCGCCCCGGCCGCGGGGCGCTGAGCCGCGGCCCGTGGGCGTCACGCTCTACTGGGCGAGCCTGATCCTCTCGGCGCTGCTGCTGTTGCTGTTTCTGTGGCTGATGAGGCGGCGGGACTAGGAAGAGCCGGGGTCAGGCATGAATTCAGGAAAATCAGTGCCAGGCCTGAATCTAGATTCCTGTTTTCACGCCTGACCCCGGATCCCCTACGACGCGAGCAGCTGGTCGATCCGCCGGCGCACCTCGGGATCGCTCCACGAGATCACGCCCTGCACGCGGAAGAGCACGCGGCCCTTCGCGTTGACGATGTAGGTCTCGGGGTACTGCGTCGTGCCGAAGCGCTTCGCGGTCGCGGCGCCGGGGTCGTGGTACATCGGCAGGGTGTTGGGGTTCTTCGACGTGAAGCTCTGGATCGTCTTCCAGTCCTTGTCGACCGAGATCGCGTAGAGCGCGATGTCGCCGCGCCCCTTGTAGCGCTCCCAGAAGGCCGACAGCTCCGGGATCTCCTCGACGCAGGGCGGGCAGAAGGTCGCCCAGAAGTGGATGACGGTCAGCCGCCCCTTCTCCTTCGAGAGGTCGTGCCGGCCCCCGTTGGCATCGAAGACGGGCAGCTCCGGCGCGGCCGAGAGAAAGGCGAGCGAGCCGGTCGGCGACTCCGGCGGCGTGAGGTTTCGCAGGAAGACGGTCGTGACGACGATCCCCGCGAGGAAGGCCACGAGCGCGAGAAGTCGGCGCGTGCTCATGCGGCAGCCCGCACCCGCCGCCGCCTCGCCGCCGGGCAGGCGTCCGCGGCCAGGCAGTCTCCGCACCGCGAGCGGGAGAGCACGGGCCGGCAGATTCCGTGGATGCCGATCCGGCACAGCGCGTAGTCGTAGCGCACCGGATCGCCCGGATCGAAGCGCGCCAGCTTGTCCGTGATCTCGCGGGCGGTCTTCCAGTCCGCGACGCGGCGGCGCGTCAGGCCGAGCCGGCGCGCGACCAGGTGAATGTGCGTGTCCGTCGGGATGACGAGCCGGTGCGTCCCGATGCCGGGCCACAGCCCGAAGTCCAGCGCGTCTTTGCGGACCATCCAGCGCAGGAGGAGGTTCCAGCGCTTGCACGCGGATCCGCCCGCGGGACTCGGGAAGAAGAATCGCACCGGCGAGTCCTCCGGCAACCGCCGGCGGCCGAACACCGGGCGCCAGTCCAGCCCGATCAGCCGCTCGGAGACCCGGGAGAGGAGGCCCGCGACGTCCGCCTCCGCGGCGCGGACCTCGGCCTCGAAGAACGCGCGCACCGACCCGGCCTTCCGGCGCGCGCAGGCGATCGCGAAGAGCAGGGCCGCGGCGTCTTTCCCGCCGTGGAAGCGGTGGCGAAAGCTTCCGAGCGCGTCGCGCGAGAACGCGGCGAAGTCCTCGAGGGAATCGAGCGTGCGCGCCGGATGTGGCCCAAGCGTCGCGAGCAGGCGCCCGACGTTGCCGAGGATCGTCTCGACGCGCCCGTAGGCGAACGCCGAGGCGATCCAGCCGGCGACCTCGCGGTCCTCGGGAGCCGCGTAGCGCATCGGGAACGTGATGGGGTCGAACGACGAGGTCTGCGGACCCCAGGCCCGATACAACGCGTCCAGGCGCTCGGCGAG
>DATBIJ010000052.1:0-6746 GCA_036557025.1 Thermoanaerobaculia bacterium
GCGGGTTGTCAAACGATGTTGGCAGTTTTCTAACAACTAAAGACCTGACCCCAGTTAGATTGCGCGGATGGTTCGTGGGATTCGGGGTGCGACGACGGCCGACGACAACGATGCCGCGGAGATCGTCTCTCGTACGCAGGAGCTGCTGCGGATCCTGCTCTCGGCCAACGGCGCGAAGCCGGAGGAGATCGCGAGCGCGATCTTCACGGTGACCGACGATCTCGACGCAGCGTTTCCCGCGGTCGCGGCGCGCCACCTCGGCGGATGGGAGAACGTGCCTTTGCTGTGCGCCCGCGAGATCCCGGTACCGGGGGCGCCGGAGCGCTGCATCCGCGTCCTGCTCCACTGGAACACGGAGCTGCCGGCCGCCGCCATCCAGCACGCCTACCTGCGTGGCGCGCGCATCCTTCGCCCCGAGTGGGCGGCCGACCCGCAGTGAGCCGCGCGGCCGTTGTCGGCCTCGGGCTGATCGGCGGGTCCATCGCGCTGGCCGGAGTGGCGAAGGGATGGGACCGTGACGCGTCGACGCGGGCGCGGGCCCGGGAGCGCGGGATCGACGCGAGGGAGTCCCTCGAAGAGGCGCTCGCCGGCGTCTCGCTGGTGTTCCTCGCGGTCCCGACCCGCGAAGTCGTCGCGATGCTGCCGTCGGTCGCGGCGCTCGCCGAGCGCGGCGCGGTGCTGACCGATGCCGCCTCGCGCAAGCGACCCGTCCTGGACGCGGCCCAGGGGCTTCCGGCAGGAACGCGTTTCGTCGGCGGACATCCTCTCGCCGGATCGGAACGGAAAGGCATCGACGCGGCGTCCTCCGCGCTCTTCCGAGGGCGGCCGTGGGTGCTCGTCCCGAGCGATCTCGTCGACGCGGATGCCGTGGGGAGAGTCTCCGCGGCGGTCCTCTCGTTCGGCGCGCGACCCATGGAGATGCGCGCCGACCGGCACGACGAGTTGATGACGCGGATCACGTCGCTCCCGCTCGTCGTCGCGGCCGCCCTCGCGCGCGCCGCCGGCGCTTCCGACTCGGACGATCTCGCGAGACTTGCCGGGCCGGGCCTGCTCGACACGACGCGGCTGGCGGGGAGCCCCGCCGAGCTCACCGAGGAGCTGACGCTGGGCGATCCGCACGCCCTTGCGGACGCGATCGAGCGCGTCCAGGGCGATCTGCTGCGAATCTCCCGCTCTTTGCGTGAGCTCGACCACGAGGCCGTGCGCGCCTTCTTCGCCGAGGCCCGCACCGCGCGCGGCCGATTGGGGTCAGGTCTTTAGTTGTAAGCTTTTCGCCAGGTTCTTTTGCACCGGAGCAGGCGTCAAAGTGTTTTGGCGTTTTTCTTACAACTAAAGACCTGACCCCCGCCTAGCGCTCGACCGCGGCAACCCGGTCCTTCACCCAGGGCAGCAGGAGAAACGCCGGGATGGAGAGGATCACGGTGTACAGGGCGAACGTCCCGAACCCCAGCGCGTCGGCCGCCCAGCCGCTGGCCGCGCCCGCGACGTGGCGGGCGAGCGAGAAGAGCGCCGAGAGCAGCGCGTACTGGACGGCCGCGTGCTCCTTGTCGCAGAGCCGCATCAGCAGCGACAAGAACGCCGCGGTCCCGAGCCCCTGCGTGAAGGATTCCCAGATCCCCGCGCCGTAGACCGCCCACTTCGCCGCGCCGGTCAACGCGACGATCCCGTAGAGCAGGTTCGACGACGCCTGGAAGACTCCCATCACGACGAGGCCTCGGATCAGGCCCAGCCGCATCGTCCAGAACCCTCCGATCAGGGCGCCGAGGATCGTCGCGCCGATGCCGATCGTGTTCGAGACCCAGGCGATTTCCTGCAGCGTGCGGCCCGAGTCCACCCAGAAGGGCTTGATCATCGGCGAGATCGCCTGATCGCCGAGCTTGAACAGTAGGACGAACGCGAGCGTCGCAACGGATCCGGGCCGCGACAGCCATCTCTGGAACGGAGCGAGGAACTGCCGGCGCTCCGAGGCGACGAGCTGCGCCGCGGGCGAGCGCAGGGCCAGCACGGCCAGCGTCAGCAGCATCCCTGCGCCGACGAACCAGGAGGGGCCCCATCCCAGGAACCCCGCAAGCGCCAGCACCGGCCCGCCGGCGACCAGCGTCGCCGCCCGGTACGCCGACACGCGGATCCCGTTGGCCGGCCCCTCTTCCCCGCGCGGCAGAAACGCGATCGTGTGGGCGTCGATCGCGATGTCCTGCGTCGCCGAGGCCATCGTGAAGGCGAACAGCACGACCCAGACGTAGAGACCCGGATCGGGCGAGACCGGGAACGTCGAATGGAGCGCGAGGCAGATCGCCAGGACGACGAGGCCGCCGGCGATCCACTTTCGCCGGTCGCCGTAGCGGTCCACCAGCGGCGCCCAGATCGGCTTGAGCACCCAGGGCAGGCCCAGGAGCTCCATCATGCCGATCTCGGTCAGCGTGACGCCGCGCGTCCGGAAGAACACCCCCCAGACCTCGCGGAAGATCCCGAAGGGAAAGCCCTGTCCGAAGTAGAGGATCGCGACCCAGCGCATCCGCTTGACGAAGCCCGGCTCGCGCGCGGGGGCGGGGGCGCCGGCCGGCGCGGCGTCGGGAGCGTCGTGGCGGCTCACGGGCCGTCAGTTTCGCCCGGCGGCCGGGCGGATGTCATCTACAATCCGCGCGCGGAGGGATGTGCGCATGAGACTCGTCGGATCGCTTGTCCTCGTTCTCGCTTCGCTGCTCCTCTCGGCCGATCCGGCCGCCGCTCAAGGCGCGGCCGCCACCTCTCCCGTCCTCACCCCGCTCGACTCGCTGATGCCGGAGCTCGAGAAGCTCTACATCGAGCTCCACCAGAGCCCCGAGCTCTCGCTGCAGGAGGAGAAGACCTCCGCGAAGATGGCGACGCTCCTGCGGGGGCTCGGCTTCGAGGTCACCGAGAAGGTCGGAGGCTGGGGCGTCGTCGGCGTAATGAAGAACGGCGCGGGCCCGACCGTGCTCGTTCGCGCCGACATGGACGGTCTCCCGGTGGAGGAGAAGACCGGTCTGGCCTATGCGAGCAAGGTCACCGCGAAGAACGCCGCGGGGGAAACGGTCCACGTCATGCACGCCTGCGGCCACGACTTCCACATGACCTCGTGGATCGGCGCCGCGACCCTGCTCTCCCGCGCGAAGAACCGATGGAAGGGCACGCTCGTCTTCATCGGCCAGCCGGCCGAGGAAGGCGGCAACGGCGCGCGGAACATGCTGGAGGACGGTCTCTTCACACGCTTCCCGAAACCGGACTTCGCGATCGGGCTGCACGACAAGGCGGACGGCGCGGTCGGGACGATCCACTACACGCCGGGCTTCGCGCTGGCCAACGTGGACTCGGTCGACATCACCTTCTTCGGCAAGGGAGGTCACGGCGCCTACCCGCACACGACCGTCGATCCGATCGTGATCGCGTCCCGATTCGTCGTGGCCGTCCAGACGCTCGTGGCACGCGAGAACAACCCGGTCGACCCGGCCGTCGTGACGGTCGGCTCCTTTCACGCGGGCACCAAGCACAACATCATCCCGGACGACGCGAGGCTGCAGCTGACGGTGCGCTCCTACAAGGACGAGGTCCGCAAGGCGCTCGTCGACGGGATCACGCGCCTCGCCAAGGCCGAGGCGGCTGCGGCCCGCGCGCCCAAGGAGCCCGAGGTGAAGGTCACGGAGGGAACGCCGGCGACGTACAACGACCCGAAGCTGGTCTCCCGAGTCGTGCCGGCGCTCCGGCGCGCGCTCGGCGAGCAGGCCGTCGTCGAGGCACCCCCGGTGATGGGCGGCGAGGATTTCTCCGAGTACGGCCGGGCGGGTGTGCCCGCCTTCCTCTGGTGGGTCGGGGCCGTCGAGCCTTCGCGCATCGAGACGGCGAAGAAGGAGGGCACGACGCTGCCTTCCTTGCACTCGCCGCTCTTCGCGCCCCACCCTTCGGCGCTGAAGACGGGCGCCGCGTCCCTGACCGCCGCCGCGCTGGAGCTGCTCGGAAAGAGCTAGGCTCCGCCAGCGACGGAGGTCCGCGATGGAGTCCCTGCTCGACGCCCGCCTCTTCCGCATCGGGGACACCGAGGTGACGGCCGCGACCCTGCTGGTCGCGACCCTGATCCTGGTGGTGACCTGGATCGCGTCACGGCTCGCCCGCAGCTTCGTGGCGATCCGGCTCCTGGGCCGCACCCGGCTGAAGGTCGGCGTGCGCTACGCGATCGGCCGAATCCTCGGCTACGTCATCCTGGTCCTGGGCCTGCTCGTCGCCCTCCAGACCATTGGCGTCAACGCGACGATGCTCGCGGCGTTCTCCGCGGCCCTGGGCATCGGGCTGGGCTTCGGCCTGCAGGACATCGTGAAGAACTTCGTCGCGGGACTGGTCCTTCTGCTGGAGCGGCCCATCGAGGTCGGTGACCGCGTCGTCGTGGGAGACGCCACCGGCGAGGTGATGGAGATCCGGGCCCGCGCCACGATCGTGAGAACCAACGACGAGGTGGACCTCATCGTCCCGAACTCCCGTTTCATCACCGACATCGTGCAGAACTGGAGCTACGGGTCCAATCGGGTCCGGCATCGGATCCCCGTCGGCGTCGCCTACGCCAGCGACCCGGAGGCGGTCGAGTCGGCCCTGCTGGCCGCCGCCAAGCGGAGCGAGAACGTCCTGGACGACCCGGCGCCGAAGGTCCTGCTCGCGGGCTTCGGCGACTCCTCACTCGACTTCGAGCTGCGCTGCTGGACCCGGACGCTGCTGCACCGCGAGGGAGCGTTTCGGGCCGAGGTGAACCGCCTCATCCTGCAGGAGCTGGCCGCGCGCGGGATCGAGATCCCGTTCCCCCAGCGGGACGTTCACATCCGCTCCGCGCCGGAACCGAAGGCAGACGGGCCCGGCTCCCCGACCGGACGCGGCGAACGAGAGGAGGCACGGGGCGTGCAAACCGGGGGTTCCGGAGGTGCCCCGTGAACCGAGACGAGCTGGAAGGCAAGACGAAGGAGATCAAGGGTCGAACCAAGCAGGCGTGGGGAGACCTGACCGACGACGAGCGGCTGAAGCGCGAAGGCGAGTCCGACGAGTCGGAGGGAGAGCTCCAGGAGGGCCTCGGCAAAGCCCGCCGGAAGGTCGGCGAAGCCGTCGAGGAGCTCGGCAAGGACATCAAGCGCTGACGAACGCGACTCTCGCACACCGTCCGCTTCGAGGCCGGCGCGTTTCGTCCTAAGATTCGCGCAACATGGCCAGCACCCGACCGATCAAGCGCGCCGCGCCCGCGCCCCGCCCGCGGCTGAAGGAGCGCTGGGAGGACGCCGCCGCCCTCTACGGCATCCCGAACTGGGGCAAGGGGTTCTTCGGCGTGTCCGATCAGGGCGACCTGACGGTGCGCCCGACCCGCGACGCCGATCGGGCTGTCTCGCTCAAGCAGATCGTCGACGAGGTCGGCCTGCGCGGCGTCCAGACGCCGCTGGTCGTGCGCTTCCCGCAGATCCTGGCCACCTCGGTCTCGGATTTGAACGAGGCCTTCGCCCGGGCGATCGAAGAGTTTGGCTACGAAAACCAGTACCGCGGCGTCTTCCCGATCAAGGTCAACCAGAAGCGGGTCGTGGTCGAGACGATCATCGAGGCCGGCCGCAAGTACGGGTATGGGCTCGAGGCCGGCTCGAAGCCGGAGCTGCTCGCCGCGATCGCGGCGGATTTGGGACCCGAGTGCCTGATCACCTGCAACGGCTACAAGGACGAGCCCTTCGTGCGTATGGCCTTGAACGCCGTGCGCATGAAGAAGAAGGTCGTCCTCGTGCTCGAGAAGGTCTCCGAGCTCGATCGCATCGTGCAGATTGCCCGGGAGCGGGGTGTCAGGCCGCTGCTGGGCATGCGGGCGAAGCTCTACGCGCGCGGCTCCGGCAAGTGGGCCAAGTCGGGCGGCGAAGCGGCGAAGTTCGGGCTGACGACGCCGGAGATGCTCGAGGCCGTTCGCCTGCTCAAGTCCCGCCGCATGCTCGACGCGATGGTCATGCTGCACTTCCACATCGGCTCGCAGATCACCGACATCCGGAAGATCAAGGAGGCGATCCGCGAGGCCGGGCGCGTGTACGCCAAGCTCCGCTCGCTCGGCGTTCCCATCCAGTACCTCAACCTCGGCGGCGGCCTGGGGGTCGACTACGACGGATCCAAGACGGCGTTCGACTCGTCGATGAACTACTCCGTCCAGGAGTACGCGAACGACGTGGTCTACACGATCCAGCAGATCTGCGAGGAGGAGAAAGTCCCGCCGCCGACGCTCGTCACCGAGTCCGGCCGCGCGGTCACCGCGTACCACTCGGTCTTCGTCACGAACGTCCTCGACGTCGCCGACCGCATCGAGCAGGGGCGGCGCGTCCACGTCACGCCGGCCGACCCCAACGTGCTCCAGGAGCTCGCCTCGATCTACGAGACGGTCAACGCGAAGACGCTCCGCGAGAGCTACCACGACGCCCAGCAGTACAAGGAGGAGCTCTTCACGCTCTTCAACCTCGGCCACCTCTCCCTCGAGGACCGCGCGAAGGGCGAGACCCTCTTCTGGAACATCTGCGAGCGGATCCACCGCGACTTGAAGACGCTCAAGGAGATCCCGGAAGAGTTCGAGGACATGGAGGCGATGCTGGCGGACAAGTACGTCCTCAACTTCTCGGTCTTCCAGTCGCTTCCCGACATCTGGGCGATCGACCAGCTCTTTCCGATCCTCCCCATCCATCGGCTCCACGAGAAGCCGGCCGAGCTGGGCACGCTCGCCGACATCACCTGCGATT
>DATBIJ010000053.1:0-3081 GCA_036557025.1 Thermoanaerobaculia bacterium
ACCTGGTCAACGCCCGGCTGGCGCGCGCCAAGGGATTCTGGCGGACCGCGTTCTTCGCGCCCTACGTGACCACGCTCGTCGCGATCGCGATCGTCTTCCGCTACATCTACCATCCGAGAGTCGGGTTCTCCAACCTGCTGCTCGCGCGACTCGGCCTCTCCCCGATCGACTGGCTCGGCGACACCCGCTACGCCCTTCTCGCGATCATCCTGCTCTGCGTCTGGAAGAACTTCGGCTACGCGATGATCCTCTTCGTCGCCGGCCTCCAGAACATCCCCGCCTCGCTGTACGAGGCCGCGAGCATCGACGGAGCGGGGCCCTGGGAGAAATTCCGGCGGATCACGCTACCGATGCTCGCCCCGACGATCCTCCTGCTCTCCGTGCTGACGACGATCGGCTACTTCCAGTTCTTCGCCGAGCCCTACGTCATGACGCGCGGCGGTCCCTTGAACGCGACGCTCTCGGTCGGCCTCCTGATGTACCGCGAGGGCTTCACCTACTGGAACATGGGATACGCGGCCGCCGTGGCCGTCGTGATGTTCCTCGTCATCCTGGCGTTGACGGCCGTGCAGTTCCGGCTCCAGCGGGAGAGCCGCGACGCATGAAGCGGATCGTTCCGGCCCTCCTCCTTCATCTGGCGCTCGCGACGCTGGCCGTGGTGACGCTCGCGCCGCTGGCCTGGATGATCTCGGCGTCGTTCATGGCCCGGGGCGAGGCGAGCGCGTTCCCGCCGCCATTCCTGCCGGTGCGGCCGACGCTCGCGCAATACGAAGCCCTCTTCACGCGGATCGATTTCGGCCGCAATCTCGCCAACAGTCTCCTGCTGGCGAGCGGCATCACGGCCGTGTCGCTGCTCGTTCACGCGATGGCGGGATACGCCTTCGCGAAGCTTCGCTTCCGGGGCCGGGACCGGATCTTCGGATTTCTGATGTCCGCGATGGTCGTTCCGGCGCAGGTGGCCGTGCTGCCGCTCTTCCTCATGATGCGCGCGCTCGGCCTGGTCAACACGTTTCTCGGAGCCGCTTTGCCCGCGTTCACGACGATCGTGGGGATCTTCCTGGTCCGGCAGTACGCGCTGTCGATTCCGCAGGACCTGCTGGACGCGGCCCGCGTGGACGGCGCGTCGGAGGCGCGGATCTTCCGCTCGATCGTCCTGCCGGTCTTGAAGCCGGTCCTCGTCACGCTCGGAACGATCACGTTCCTGAACGCCTGGAACGACTTTCTCTGGCCCCTCGTGATCCTGTCCGACGACGAGAAATACACCCTCCCGGTTGCCCTCGCGAGCCTGGTCGGGGAGTACAGCCCGGACATCGAGCTGATGATGGCGGGCTCGGTCGTGACCGTCCTGCCGATTCTCCTGCTCTTCCTCGCCCTCCAGCGCTATTACATCGACGGCATCCTGATGGGCGGCAGCAAGGAATGAGGCGCGCGGGCCTCGTCGCGGCGCTCGGGGCGCTCGCGGCCCTCGGGTTGCTCGGCGCCGGCGACGGCGTCCGAGTGCTCGACGCGTTCGAGGATCTCTCGGTGTGGCGCGCCGCGCCCGCCGACGGCGTGGCGCTGACGCTCTCCGCGGCGTCGAGGGCCTCGGGCCGCGCCCTCGCGATGGACTTCGACTTCGGGGGCCGGGGCGGCTATGCCGCCGCCCGGCGCCCGATCGAGGTCACGTTTCCCGAAAACTACGAGATCGCGTTCGATGTTCGCGGGCGCGGCTCATCCAACGTCCTGGAGATCAAGTTCGTCGACGCCTCGGGAGACAACGTCTGGTGGATCCGGAGGCCCGACTTCACGCCGCCCACGGAGTGGACCCGTCTCTCCTTCAAGAGGCGGCACGTGCGGTTTGCGTGGGGCCCGCTGGGACAGCAGGAAGGCGGCGCTCCGCCGCTGACGCGCGCCGCGTTTCTCGAGCTCGTCGTCGCGGCCGCCGAAGGAGGAGCGGGACGCCTCGAGATCGACGACCTGACGCTGACGGCGCTTGCGCCCGAGCGGCCGTACACCGGTCCGCCTTCGGCGAGCGCCGGTGCGTCGGCACCCGGACACGAGGCGACCCGCGCCCTGGACGGTCGGGCAGAGACCGCCTGGCGCAGCGGCCCGGCGCCGCATACGAGACTCGACATCGACTTCGGCGAGCGACGGGAGCTGGGAGGGCTCTCCCTCCTCTGGGAGCCGGGCCGGCGGGCCCGGCGATTCGAGCTGCGCGGCTCGCGCGACGGGAAGGAGTGGACGCGCCTTTCCACCATCTCCGCGGGCGGTGGCCTCCGCGATGAGCTCTTCCTTCCGGAGACCGACGTCCGATTTCTCCGCCTCGATCTCCAGGAGCCGGAAGGCGCGCAGGGCTTCGGGCTCGCCGAGATCGAGGTGCGCCCGCTCTCCGCAGGGGAGTCCGTCAACGCCTTCTTCCTGGAGGCCGCGAAGGCGGCCCCCCGGGGCGCGTACCCGCGCGGCTTCTCCGGGGAGCAGGTCTATTGGACCGTCGCGGGCGTCGATGGAGACGCGGAGGAGGTGCTCGTCTCGGAGGACGGTGCGCTCGAGCCGGGTGAGCGATCCTTTTCGATCGAGCCCTTTCTCTGGTCGGAGGGGAAGCTCTGGAGCTGGGCCGACGTCACCTCCTCGCAGAGCCTCGCCGAGGGTCACCTGCCGATTCCGTCGGTCTCCTGGGCCGGCGCTCCTCTGACGCTCGAGGTGACGGTGGTCGTCGAGGGCGCGCCCGGTGTCGCGACGGCGCGCGCGCGCTACCGCGTCACCAACGCGTCCGATCGTCGCCGTACGGGCAGGCTCTTCCTTGCCGTCCGGCCCTTCCTCGTCAATCCCCCGACACAGTTCTTGAACGTCGGCGGGGGAGCGGTGGCGATCCGGACGATCGCGGGAAGCCCATCCTCCGTCGATGTCGACGGACGCCGGACCCTCCGCGTGGAGACTCCCGCAGCCGCCTTCGGCGCTTCGCCCTTCGAGGGCGGGCTCCTGACGGAAGTCCTCGCGCAGGGCCGCGTGCCCGGGCCGACGCGGGTCGACGACGCCTTCGGCTACGCCTCGGGGGCGCTGGCATGGGAGCTGGATCTGCCTGCCGGAGCGGGGCGCGAGATC
>DATBIJ010000054.1:0-6118 GCA_036557025.1 Thermoanaerobaculia bacterium
GTCCTGGTCACCACCGGCGACGGCACCACCAGCGAAGGCGAGTTCTGGGAGTCGCTCAACACGGCGGCGAACCTGAAGCTCCCCGTGGTCTACCTGGTCGAGGACAACGGCTACGCGATCTCCGTTCCGGTCGAGGTGAACACGCCGGGCGGCTCGATCTCGAAGCTCGTGCGGGCGTTCCCCAACCTCTTCCTGGCGGAGATCGACGGCACCGACTTCCTCGAGTCCTACGACGCCCTCCGCTACGCCGCCGAGTACTGCCGCGGGCGCAAGGGGCCCGCCCTCGTGCACGCCAAGGTGATCCGGCCCTATAGCCATTCACTCTCCGACGACGAGTCGAACTACCGGCCGAAGGCCGAGCGGGAGCGCGACGCGCCCAAAGATCCCGTGACGCGGCTCGCGCGCTTCCTGATCGACGAAGAGATCCTGACGGACCGAGAGCTCACGCGGCTGAAGGAAGAGGTCGAGGCGGAGGTCACCGAGGCCGCCGACCGGGCGATGGCCGCGGAGATCCCGAAGCCCGAGTCGGCCTACGACTTTGTCTACTCGCCGGACGTCGATCCGACGTCCGCGGAATTCGCGACCTCGCCGGTTTCCGAGGCCAACGCCTCGCCGACGACGATGGTGGACCTCCTGAACGCCTGCCTCCGCGACGAGATGAAGCGCGACCCGCGCGTCGTTCTCTTCGGCGAGGACGTCGCCGACGCCTCGCGCGAGGAGGTCCTCGCGGAGTGCAAGGGCAAGGGAGGCGTGTTCAAGGTCACACACAACCTCCAGCGCCTCTACGGACGCCACCGCGTCTTCAACTCGCCGCTGGCAGAGGCCAACATCATCGGCCGCGCGGTCGGAATGGCGGTCCGCGGGTTGAAGCCGGTCGTCGAGATCCAGTTCTACGACTACATCTGGCCGGCCTTCATGCAGATTCGCAACGAGCTGGCCAACATGCGGTGGCGCTCGGGCAACGCGTTCTCGGCACCCGTCGTGGTGCGCGTCGCCGCGGGCGGGTACATCGGCGGCGGCGCCGTGTACCACTCGCAGTCCGGCGCGGTGCTGATGACGCACAACCCGGGGCTGCGCGTCGTGATGCCATCGAACGCGCTGGACGCCAACGGCCTGCTGCGCACCGCGATCCGCTGCGACGATCCGGTGATCTTCCTCGAGCACAAGCACCTTTACCGCCAGACCCACAACAAGGGCGTCTATCCCGGGCCCGACTACATGGTCCCGTTCGGAAAGGCGGCGAGGGTCCAGGAGGGCGCCGACGTCACGCTGGTCACCTACGGCGCGACCGTCTACCGCTCCTGGCAGGCGGCGAAGGCCTTCACCGAGGAGACCGGCAAGACGGTCGAGATCCTGGATCTGCGCACGCTCTCGCCCTTCGATTGGGAGGCGATTGCGCAGTCCGTGAAGAAAACCAATCGCGCGCTGATCGTCTCGGAGGATCCGCTCTCCTGGGGTTACGGTGCGGAGATCGCTGCACGCGTCGCGTCGGATCTCTTCCCCTGGCTCGACGCGCCGGTCGAGCGCGTCGGCGCGACCGACACCTTCGTCGCCTACCAGCCGGCCGTCGAGGACTTCATCCTTCCGCAGGCCTCGCACATCAAGAAGGCGCTGGAGAAGATCGCCGCCTTCTAGCCTGTCCTCCGGCCGGGACATTTCTCTTTTTCCGGCGACATCCTCGCGCGGAGCCCCAACGGGAAATCCTTGTTCCGCAGTCCTTTGGAGCTGGCACGCAGTTCGCCTATGTCTCTTGTGAGGCCCGCGAATGGGCCGGAGGGATGAGCAGATGAACGGCAAACAGATCGAGCTCTACTTGGACGAGGCGGCGAACCACCGGGCACTCCGGCGCTGCCACGGCTGTGGCTCCTACACGCGAACCTTCCGACAGGACGATGGCGCCATGCGCTGCGAGTCCTGCGCCGAGAAAGAGCGACTGCGCCAGGAGACCGAGGCACCGGAAAAGATCGAATTCATCGTGTAGCCGTCGCCCGGGGCCAG
Organism: Thermoanaerobaculia bacterium; assembly: GCA_036557025.1. GTDB lineage: Bacteria > Acidobacteriota > Thermoanaerobaculia > UBA5066 > Gp7-AA6 > DATBIJ01. The sequence goes on from DATBIJ010000054.1 coordinate 1,999, forward strand.
GCCGTGGGGTCCGGCCCCCCTGCCGCTGGAAAACGGCCGCCGGGCGCGACCGGGGGCCAGACCCCATAGAATGCGCGCCCGGTGAAAGCCGACCATCGGGCGCCTCTCCTTCGCCGCCACGTCTTCGCACCCGGGCTCTTCTCCGTCACCTTCGCGGCGCCCGCGCTCGCCGCTTCGATTCGTCCCGGACAGTTCGTGATGCTCGAGGTGCCGGATCGCATCCGGCCCTACCTGCGGCGGGCCTACTCGGTGGCGGACGCGAATCCGGCAGAGGGAACCGTCGAGCTGCTCGTCAAGACCATCGGGTGCGGCACGGCGGCGCTCGAGACGCTGCCGATCGGCGCCGAGGCAAATCTCCTGGGCCCGCTCGGCAACGCGTTCTCCTTCGAGGACATCGCGCGCGGAGCGCGCGTGGCCGTCGTCGCCGGCGGCATCGGGGCGGCGCCCTTCCCGCTGCTCGCCCGCGGCCTTCGCGCCGCCGGCCTCGTCGGCGATCTGTTCCTCGGCGGCCGCGGCGCGTCGGATCTCGCGCTTGCCTCCCGGTTTGCCGGAGCGTTCGACGGGGAGACCGTGCTGACCACCGACGACGGCTCGGCCGGTGAGCGCGGGCGCGTCACCGAGGCCTTCGAGCGCGCCGCCGCCACACGCGGTTACGCGCGGGCCTTCGCCTGCGGACCGATGGCGATGTTCCGCTCGCTCGCACCGCTGGTCGCGCGCCTGGGAATCGCCTCGGAGTTCTCGACCGAGGCGGACATGGGCTGCGGCTTCGGCGTGTGCCTGGGCTGCGTGCTGCCGGGCACGGAGAAGGAGTTCCTCGTCTCCTGCACGGAGGGGCCCATCCTTGCCCCCGAGAGGATCCGCTGGTGAGCGCCCTCGAGACGACGCTCGGGGCCCTGCGCCTTCAGAACCCGATTCTGACGGCCTCGGGGACCTTCGGCTACGGGCTCGAGTTCGCCGACTTCGTCGACCTCGCGGCCATCGGCGGCCTCTGCACGAAGGGCCTGTCGCTGCGGCCGCACGCGGGCAACGTTCCGCCGCGCATCTGCGAGACGCCGGCGGGCATGTTGAACGCGATCGGCCTGCAGAACATCGGGGTGGAGTCGTTCCTCCACGACAAGCTGCCGCGCCTGCGCGAAGCGGGCGCGACGGTCATCGCAAACATCTGGGGGGACGTCGAGGAAGAATACGAGCAGATCGTCTCGGTGCTCGAGGACGCCGACGGCCTCGCCGCGATCGAGCTGAACATCTCCTGCCCCAACGTCGAGCGGGGCGGGATGCTCTTCGGCAACTCGCCGGCGCTGACCGCGTCGCTCGTCGCGCGCGTGCGGCGCGCGACGGCTCGCCCGCTGATCGTCAAGCTGTCGCCCAACGCGCCGGACCTGGTCGAGTCCGCGCGCGCCGCCCGAGAGGCCGGCGCGGACATCCTCTCGCTCGTGAACACGTTCGTCGGAATGGCGATCGATCCGGAGACCGCGAAACCGCGACTCTCGTTCGGGACCGGTGGGCTGTCGGGACCCGCGATCAAGCCGCTCGCCCTGCGCATGGTCTACCAGGTCGCGCGGGCGCTGCCGGGCGTCCCGTTGATGGGCATCGGCGGCATCGCCGAGCTGTCCGACGTGCTCGAGTTCCTCGCCGCCGGCGCCTCCGCCGTTCAGATCGGCACCGCGAACTTCAAGGATCCGGGCGTCTCGGGCCGCCTCGTCGGCGAGCTCGCGAGCTACTGCGCGAACCGCGGGCAGACCGTCGCCGGGCTCATCGGCCGCGCCCACGCCAAGGCGCCCGCGCCCTCGCCGGCCGGAGCCGAAGGGTGAGCGCCGCCGATCGGCTCTGCGTCGCGCTGGACTTCTCCACCCGCGCCGAGGTTCTCGGCGCGGCGCGTCGAGTCGGCGGGAAGGCCGGGTGGCTCAAGGTGGGCCTCGAGGCCTTCGTCTCGGAAGGCCCGACGCTCGTGCGCGAGGTCGCGGCGACGGGCTCGAAGGTCTTCCTCGATCTGAAGCTCCACGACATCCCCAACACGGTCGAGAAGGCCGCGGCCGCCGCCGCCCGATCCGGCGCCTCCATGATCAACGTCCACGCGCTCGGGGGCCGCGCGATGCTCGAGGCCGCGCGGCGCGGCGCACCGGCGTCTTCCGGCGTGCGCCTGATCGCGGTGACGCTGTTGACCTCGCTCGACGCCGCGTCGCTCGCGGACCTCCCGATCGCGGGGCACCCCGAGGGCATCGTTCGCCGGCTCGCCCGCCTCGCCGAGGACTGCGGGCTCGACGGCGTGGTCTGCTCGGCGCACGACCTGACCGCGATCCGGGGGGTATGTGGGCACAGCTTTTTGACCGTGGTGCCGGGGATCCGGCCCTCCGGGGCAGACGCGGGCGACCAGAAGCGCATCGCGACGCCCGGCGCGGCCATCGCCGCCGGCGCGGACATCCTCGTCGTCGGGCGCCCCATCACGGCGGCGTCCGATCCGGCCGCGGCGCTGGCCACTCTTCTCGCCGAAATACAATCCGCCGCGTGACCAGCCGCTGGAAGCAGGAGGGGCCCCGTCGCGTCGTGGGCCACCGCGGGGCGCCCCGGCGCGCGCGCGAGAACACGCTGGAGTCCTTCGACTGGGCCGAGGCGCTCGGCGCGGACGCGATCGAGATGGACGTCCGCCAGACGCGCGACGGCGAAGCGGTCGTGTACCACGACGACGGCATCGCGCTGGGCACCCAGCGCGTGCCGGTGCGCGACTTCACCTGGCGGGAGATCGAGCGGCTCTCGCCGCCGTCGGAGTTCGGCGAGTACCGCATCCCGCGGCTCCAGGACGTCTTCCAGCGCTTCGGGAGTCAGCTCGACTACGTCGTGGAGGTGAAGGTCGGCTCCGCGACGCACGTCCACACGATGGCGCGCCGCATCGCCACGCTCGCCGACGCCTTCGGCGTGGGGACGCGGGTAATCGTCGCGTCCTTCGACGGCCCCTTCCTTCGCCGCATGCGGGAGACCGCGCCGGAGATCGCGACGAGCTTTCTCTTCGACCGTCCCGTGGCGCTGCCGGAGGGCGCCGAGGTGCTGCCGCTGTTTCCTCCGGTCGACGCGATCGGGCCTCGCGCCGATCTCGTCACGGCGCAGCTGGTCTCGAAAGCCCGGACCTCGGGTCTCGCGGTCCATCCCTGGACCGCCAACGAGGAGGCGGACATCCGCCGCCTCTACGAAATGGGATGCGCCTCGGTCACGACGGACGCGCCGGAGATCGGCAAGACCGTCCGCGACAGCCTGGCGTTCGGAGAGATCCGCCCTACGACTTGATCGTCAGGTGCGTGCCCCCGAAGACTTCGAGGGCCACGCCGGTGATCGCGGCCGCGTCGTCCGAGGCGAGGAACAGGACCGTCTTGGCCACGTCCCGCGGCCAGAGCTTCTCACCCAACGGGGAGGTCCGGTCGGCGGCGCCGGATTCGTCGAGCTTGTTCTCGACCGCGCCGGGGCAGACCGCGTTGACGGCGATGTTGTGCGCGCGGAACTCCCGTGCGAGGCTCTGCGTCAGCCCGATCAGGCCGAACTTCGCGGCGCTCTGCGCGGCGACGTTCGCGTCGCCGCGCATGCCGTGGATCGAGGAGACGTTCACGATGCGTCCCCGTTTGCGCGCGGCCATGCGCGGGAGCACCGCCCGGCAGAAGCGTGCCGTCGCGGTCAGGTCGGTCGCGATCACGCGGTCCCATTCCTCCTCGGAGAGCTCCAGAAACGGGCGGTAGAGAAAGAACCCGGCGTTGTTCACGAGGATGTCGATCGCACCGAGATCCTCTTCCGTGCGCTCGACGGCCGCCTCGGGCGCGCCCTTGCGGGTGATGTCGTCCGGGATCACGAGAGCCTTGCCCCCCGCCCGAGTGAGCTCCGCCGCGACGGTCTGGAGATCGGCCTCGGTCCGCGACACCAGCGCGACGTTCGCGCCCTCTTCGCCGAAGCGAAGGGCGATCGAGCGCCCGATGCCGCGCCCGGCGCCGGTCACCAGGACGGTGCGGTTCTTGAACCTCAACGTGCCGCCTTCGCAGCGCGCCGGAGCTCCTCGAAGACCTCTTCCGAGAAGAGCCGCAGGTAACCCCGCCCGCCGACCTCCGGCCCCCGCTTGAGTCCGACGTTGCCTTCGGACTTC
>DATBIJ010000055.1:0-3937 GCA_036557025.1 Thermoanaerobaculia bacterium
ATGCAGGAGAAGAACGCCCTCGTCTTCGTGGCCGCCACGGCCAACCGCATCCACCTGCTCCCCGCGGAGATCCTTCGCAAGGGCCGCTTCGACCAGGTGTTCTTCGTGGACCTGCCGAACGAGGAGGAGCGCAAGCAGATCTTCGCGATCCACCTGAAGCGCAACCGCTGCGACGTCGCACAGTTCGACCTGGTCTTCCTGGCCAAAGCGACGAAGGGATGGAACGGCGCCGAGATCGAGCAGGCCGTCGTGTCCGCCGTCGTCGACGCCTACGCGGAGGGGCGGACCCTGACGGAGGAAGACCTCCACCGGATGATCTCGACGACCGTGCCCCTTTCCGTGACGATGGACGAGCAGATCAAGGCGATCCGCAGCTGGGCTCACGACCGGGCCCTGAACGCGTCGAAGACGTAGCTGACAACTCCCCTCAGTTCCTCCCCGGATCCACCTGCCCCCCGCGGAAGGGCGCGAGGAACCGCACCCGGCGCCGCCACTCCCGCATCCGGCCCGTGAGCGCCTCGTAGCGGGAGGGAACCGAGTCCATCTCGAGAAGCTCCTGGAGCTCCGGCGGGGCGTAGCGCAGACGCAGCGCGATCTCCGAGGCGAGCCTTTCGGGGGAGAGGTCCCCTTCGGGCAGCGGCGCGAGCGGGATCTGCTCCCGGACGCCGTCGAAGAGCCGCGTCGCGAGCCGCCGCGCCCGGGATTCGCTGTCGGGGTCGGTGAAGGGGAGCGAGGCGATCGGCTCGACGCGCGCCTTCCGGTAGGGCTCCGCGCCGGCCTCGCCGAGGATGCGGAACCGGAAGCGGCCTTCGAGCAGGATGTTGTAGCGGCCGTCTTCGAGCCGCTCGGACTCGACGATCTCGCCCGCGCCGCCGACGGGGAAAACCTCCGGATCGCGGCCGCCCTCCTCCCAGCCGGGCTTCATCATCGCCATCCCGATCGTGCGATCTCCGGCGAGCGCATCGGCCACCATCTCGCGGTACCGGGCTTCGAAGATGTGCAGGGGCAGCAGCGTCCCCGGCAGGAGCACGACCTCCGGCAGGGCGAAGATCGGGAGGCGGCGCGTCACCGACTGCTGCCTTCGCCGCTCCCGGTGGCCCCCGCGACCCGCGAAAGTTCCATCACGAAGGCGGCCGTCTGGCGGATCTCCTCGTCGGTGAGCTTCCCCTGAAAGCGCGGCATCGGGTCGCGGCCGAACCGGATCTGGCGCTCGAGCGCCTCGAGGCTGCCGTCGGACCGCCAGACGCCGTCGATCAGGTTGGCATAGCGGTGCCGGCTCGCGGTGATCGTGTTCCCGTCGCCGTTGGGCCCGTGGCAGGAGGCGCACTTGCGCTCATAGATGATCCTTCCCGCCGCGAGGTCCCGGTTGGATCCGTCGACGACGGGGAGCCGGTGCTCCCGGCAGGCGGCGGAGGCGGCCACGGCGAGGAAGAGGAGCGCTCGGAGCCCGCGCACGCGCGCGAGTCTAGCAAGCGTCGGCCCGGGCCGCGGATCTCTCAGAAAGCGATAAGGTGATAGCTTCCGCACCCGTGGCCGATCGCCGAGACCGATTGAGCGACAACGCTGCCGGCGCGTTCTACGTGGATGCGCAGTGCATCGACTGCGACGTCTGCCGCGTGACCGCGCCGGCCAACTTCCGGCGGCACGACGAGAAGCCCTATTCCTACGTCTTCCGGCAGCCGTCCAGCCTCGAGGAGCGGGCGCAGTGCGAGGAGGCCATGGACTGTTGCCCGGTGGAAGCGATCGGGAAGGACGGGGAATAGCTGTCAGCTATCAGCCGTCAGCTATCAGCCGGAGCAGGTCGGTCGCCAGTCTGGCTGACAGCTGAGACTGACAGCTGAGAGCTTCCTAGTCCCGCAGCTGGCGGAAGTACTCGATCGTCCGCCGCAGCCCGTCTTCCAGCCGCACTTTCGGCTCCCAGCCCAGCAGCTGCTTCGCCTTCGCGATGTCCGGCTGCCGGACCCGCGGATCGTCGACCGGCAGCGCGCGGAAGGCGATCTCGCTGGAGGTCCCCGTCAGATCCTGGATCACCCGGGCGAAATCGAGCACCGAGAGCTCCGCCGGATTTCCGATGTTGACCGGCGACGACTCCGAGGAAAGGAGCAACCGGTAGATCCCGTCGATCAGGTCCGAGACGTAACAGAAGGACCGCGTCTGGGAGCCGTCCCCGAAAACCGTCATCGGCTCGCCCGCCAGGGCCTGGGAGATCAGCGCCGGCACGACGCGCCCGTCGCGCGGGCGCATGCGCTCGCCGTAGGTGTTGAAGATCCGGACGATCCGCGTGTCGACGCCGTGCGCCCGGTTGTAGGCCATCGTCATCGCTTCCGAGAAGCGCTTGGCCTCGTCGTACACGCCGCGCGGCCCGACGGGGTTCACGTTGCCCCAGTAGGTCTCCGGCTGCGGGTGCACGAGCGGATCGCCGTAGACCTCGGAGGTCGAGGCGAGCAGGAAGCGCGCCTTCTTGGACATCGCGAGACCCAGGGCGTTGTGCGTCCCGAGGGAGCCCACCTTCAGGGTCTGGATCGGAAGCTCCAGGTAGTCGATCGGCGAGGCGGGAGACGCGAAGTGGAGGACGGCGTCGAGCGGCCCGTCCACGAAGATGTACCGCGTCACGTCGTGACGGACGAATCGGAACCGCTTCTCGTCGGTCAGGTGCGCGAGGTTGCGAGGGTTCCCGGTCAGGAGGTTGTCCAGCCCGATGACCTCGTGCCCTTCCGCGAGCAGGCGGTCGCAGAGGTGGCTGCCCAGGAAGCCGGCGGCGCCGGTGACGCAGATTCTCATGAGAAGGCGAATGGCGAAAGGCGAAAGGCGAAAGTGGCTCCGGGCCCGCCCTTCGCCCTTCGCCCTTCCCCCTTCCCCCCGCCTCTTTCGCTCACCCTCTCCCCACCGCAGTGTAGTTCCATCCCGCCGCCCTCATCTCCTTCGGCTCGTACACGTTGCGCAGGTCGATCATGGTCCGGGATTTCAGACGGCGGCCCATCTCCGAGAGATTCAGCGCGCGGAACTCGTTCCACTCCGTGGCGAGGACGAGAAAATCCGCCCCGCTCGCGCAGTCGTAGGCGTTTTCCGTGAAGACCACTGCGGGAAGGACCGCCCGGGCGTTCTCGACGGCCGCCGGATCGCAGGCGCGCACCGAGACGCCGGCGGCGAGCAGGTCCTGGATCACGGCGATCGCGGGCGATTCGCGGATGTCGTCGGTCTCCGGCTTGAAGGAGAGCCCGAGCACGGCGGCCGTCTTCCCGGCGAGGGGGCCCGCGCCCTCCGCGATCCGCTCGATCATGCGCGCTTTCGTACGCGCGTTGGCGCGGATGGTCGCCTCGATGATCTCGAAAGTGTCCCCGTACTGGCGCGCGAGGTCGGCGGCGGCCGCCGTGTCCTTGGGGAAGCAGGAGCCCCCGAATCCGGGGCCGGGGTGCAGGAACTTCCCGCCGATGCGGCGGTCGAGCCCCATCCCGCGGGACACGTCGTGGACGTCGGCTCCCATCATCTCGCAGAGCCTCGCGATCTCGTTGATGAAGGAAATCTTGACGGCGAGGAACCCGTTGGACGCGTACTTGATGAGCTCCGCGGAGGCGACGTCGGTCAGGACGAAGGGCGTCTCGATCAGGGACAGCGGGCTGTAGATCTCCTTCATGACCTCGATCGCCCGCGGATCCGAGGCGCCGATCACGATGCGGTCGGGCCGCAGGAAATCGGCGATCGCCGACCCTTCGCGCAGGAACTCCGGATTCGAGACGACGGAGAACTCGTGGCGGCCGCGGCTCTGGCGGAGGATCTCCTCGATCATCTTTCCCGTCCCGGTGGGGACCGTGGACTTGGTGATGACCACCTTGTAGCCGTTCATGTGCTCGGCGATCGCCAGAGCCACCTGCCGCACGAACGTGAGGTCCGGCGATCCATCCTGGCGCGGCGGCGTGCCGACCGCGATGAAGATCGC